>SFEV01000016.1 GCA_004557975.1 Lachnospiraceae bacterium | reverse complement strand
CGCATACCGCCTTTTCTTGTTATCCAGCCCTCCGGCTGTATCGGTTGAGCAAAAGTCCGCGTGGGATTGATGTGGTATCTTTAACTTTGGGAAACTCCAGTTTCCCATTTCGAAACTGTCTTGTCACTGACATTAATTTTTTCTGCCAGCTCTTTCTGTGTAATTTTCTGTTTTTCCCTTAATTCTCTTATTACTTTTCCCGTCACATAGCTCATTCTGTTTGCCTCCCTTTATGGTGATGAGCTTATCTTATACCGGTTCTGTCATGACATCAACCTGCGGAGCGCAGAGTGCCTGTGAGCAGAGTACGTAAGGAATTCTTTATCTGAGACACGACACATCCACGCCTTCCAGCTCAAGCAGCTTTCGCTTCAGTTCCAGACCTCCTGCGTACCCGGTCAGGCTGCCATCCGTCCCAATCACGCGATGGCAGGGAATGATAATGGAGATGGGATTGTGCCCTACCGCTCCGCCCACAGCCTGCGCGGACATGGTGGTTCTGTTTCTTTGCACAGCCATCTTTTTTGCAATCTCCCCGTATGTCGTGACTTCCCCGTACGGAATTTCGCACAGCAGTCTCCAGACGTGTCTGCGAAATTCACTGCCTGACGGCGCCAGGGGCAGTTCGGAAATTTCCGGTCTTTTTCCGGCAAAATACCGGTCAAGCCAGCGCTTCGTATCATCAAATATCTTCCGATCATCTCTCGGTTGCATCTCCTCCTCTACAGTCCCCGGAAAATATTTCTGTCCATCTATCCAGAGTCCCACAAGGCTGTCCCCGTTTTCCGCCAGTGTAAGCATTCCTGCGGGTGATTCGTACGTTGTTCGGTAATACATATTTTTCTCCTCTTCATACTTTTTTGCTATTTTATCAGTTACCTGGGCGATTATCAATATATCCTGATTTTTGTTTATTCCTTGACACGCTTCTCCTCATTCCATAAAATGGTTACCAGGACGGATGAAAGCCAATCCCTGACTGTGATAAAGCTTCCGGCGAATGGGATCCGTCAAATCTGAACTGAAAAGAGGTAGCATTATGCTGATAAAAAACGGAACTTTGATTTCACCGGCCAACGGCCAGGAAATAAAGGCAGATCTGCGTATCGAAAACGGTATGATTGCCGGAATCGGTATTCTGTCCCCGCATGATGAAGAAGAAGTCATTGACGCTTCTTCCTGCATCGTAGCTCCCGGCCTTGTGGATGTACACGTGCATTTTCGTGATCCCGGCCTCACATATAAGGAAGACCTGCATACAGGAGCCATGGCCGCCGCTGCGGGAGGCTTCACGACGGTTGTGTGCATGGCAAATACAAAACCGCCGGTGGACAATACCGCAACACTGTCTGATCTTGTGAAACGCGCCACGGAAGAACCTGTCCGCGTCCGTTTCGCAGGTGCAGTCTCACAGGGGCTGAAGGGAAAAGAGCTTACTGATTTTGAAGCGCTTGCAGATAATGGCGCATGCGGCTTTACAGATGACGGGATTCCGCTGCTGGACGCAGCTCTTACATGCAGAGCAATGGAGTGTGCAAAAAAGCTGGATCTCCCGCTCTCGTTCCATGAGGAAGACCCTGCCTTTATCGAAAAAAGCGGTGCAAACAGCACTGCTCCTGCCGTCGCCGAAGATGTGCTTGTTGCGCGGGACTGTATGATTGCCCTGCACACGGGAGCCACGGTCAATATCCAGCATATCAGCTCTGCCAATTCCGTTGCCCTCGTAAGGACAGCGAAATCGCTGGGAGCACACGTGTATGCAGAAGCGACTCCCCACCATTTTTCTCTGACGGAGAAAGCCGTAGACGTATACGGAACTTATGCGAAAATGAATCCTCCCCTTCGCACAGAGAAGGACCGTCAGGAGATTATCCTTGGACTGAAGGACGGAACCATCGATGTGATTGCGACAGACCATGCTCCCCACAGCACGGAAGAAAAGAAAAAAGAGAACTTTTTTGATGCGCCAAGCGGCATCATCGGACTGGAGACATCCCTTGCCCTCGGCATCACCAATCTGGTACGCCCGGGACATCTGACTATGATGCAGCTTCTTGAAAAAATGACTGTAAATCCCGGACGGCTCTACAGGCTAAGCGCAACTGCCAGGACAAAAACGGAGATGCTCAGAAATGACAGCGCTCCCGAAAATGAGACGGAACGAATCATCTCTGCTCTCCCCTACGGAATTCTCGCTGAGGGCGCAGCCGCCGACCTGGTGATTTTCAATCCTGAAGAAGCTTTTACAGCGGGACATTACCAGTCCAGATCCGAGAACACGCCCTTTACCGGTATGCAGCTTTACGGCAGGGTCAGGTACACGATCTGCCGCGGCAAAGTTGTGTGGAAATCCTGAGTCTGTCCTACGACCGCTTCCACTCCAGAATCTGCTCCAGCCGTTCCTTCACCTGCTTTTCACTGCCCTCTCCGGTGGGCTCATAGTAGCGGCGTCCCGCCAGAGCCTCCGGAAGACACTGCATCTTCGTCAGCTTCTCCTGCGTGTCGTGGGCATACACATACCCTTCTCCGTAGTGCAGGTTCTTCATCAGTGAGGTAGGCGCGTTGCAGATCTGCAGCGGCACCGGCTCAGCAGGAAGCACACTGATATCCTTCCTGCAGGACTGGCAGGCACGATACAATGCATTGGACTTGGGCGCCATGGAAAGATATACGACTGCATGGGTCAGGTGAACGTCACACTCCGGCATTCCGAGAAAATGGCAGGCCTGATATGCAGCCACAGCCACCTGAAGTGCGTTGGAATCCGCCATTCCCACATCCTCACTTGCAAAGCGCACCAGCCTGCGCGCAATATACAGCGGGTCTTCACCGCTGTCCAGCATCCGGCACATCCAGTACACGGCCGCGTCCGGGTCACTGTTGCGCATGGATTTGTGGAGGGCGGATATGAGGTTGTAGTGCTCCTCCCCGTTCTTGTCATACAAAAGCGAACGGCGGTTCATGCACTGTGCCAGGATATCCTCATCCACGCGGATCACTCCGTCCTTTCCGATTGTGCCGTTCAGCACGCCCATCTCCAGTGTATTCAGCGCCGTCCGTGCATCTCCGTTTGAGAAACGTGCAATGGCTCCAAGCTGTTCTTCACCGATCTGTATCTGCTGGTTTCCAAGGCCCTTCGGACTCTTAAGCGCATGATGCAGAAGCTCCAGAAGGTCCTCCTCCTCCAGAGCCTTCAGAATAAATACTTTACATCTGGAAAGCAGAGCGGAATTAATCTCAAAAGAAGGATTTTCTGTCGTTGCGCCGACGAGAATAATGCTGCCCTTCTCCACATACGGAAGAAAGGCATCCTGCTGCGCTTTATTGAAACGGTGAATCTCGTCCGCAAACAGAAGCGTCCGGATTCCCACACGCCTGTTGTACTCTGCCTGCTGCATCACCTCTTTAATCTCTTTGATTCCGCTGGTCACGGCGCTGAATTCCACAAATTCCGCCTGCGTCTGCTTTGCGATAATTCTTGCCAGCGTCGTCTTTCCAACGCCTGGCGGTCCCCAGAAAATCATGGAAGAAATCTGGTCCTGCTCAATCAGCCGACGCAGAATCTTTCCTTTTCCCACGAGATGCTTCTGTCCCACGTATTCGTCCAGATTCGTCGGCCGCAGGCGGCTGGCAAGAGGAGCCATCTGCTCCCTGTCATCAAATAGAGACATCTGTCCCCTCATACTGTAATCCTTCTTTCACCTGTTGTTTATTTTCTGTCATTTCCCGTACCGTTGATCCCTGCTTTTTCTTCTGAGTGATCTCCTGTAAAAAAACAGCACAATCTTCTCAAGATAACGCTTCAGCACTATCTGGATCTCCTCCTTCGGATGAATCGGCTTCACAAGAATGGAGTAGATTCCCGTTCTTCTCGCCCCGAATACATCGGTGAAGAGCTGGTCTCCGACGAACAGGGTGTTCTGCCGGTTCGTCCCCATCTTCTGCATGGCCTTCTCATAGCCCTTTACCGAAGGCTTGTGGGCATTTTCCAGATAGTGGACGTGTATGTCCCTGTTGAACATCTCGACGCGTGGAAGCTGGTTGTTGGAGAGAAGGCAGCAGGAAAAACCCAGCTCCTTCAGATGGGCAAACAGCCGCCTGGCGCGCTCGTCCGCCGGTGCACCGTGGGGGACCAGCGTATTGTCGATATCAAAAATGATGCCGCGGTAGCCTCTCTGATAAAGGCTGTCAAAATCAATGACGTATGTGGAATCCAGATAGTCATCCGGGTAAAATATTTCAAGCATTTTTGTTCTCCCTCTACACTGCAAAATCAAAAATCGACAGCTGGTTCGTCTCCGGCAGTCCGTCAAGAATCTTCAGATCAGCCAGCAGATCAGTCACCGTCTTGCTGACCTTTGTCCTTGTCTGGAAATCATCCTTCGAAAGGAAGGGGCCGTCCTTTGCTGCATCCACAATGGCAGCCGCCGCCTTATCTCCCAGACCGGAAATCGAGCTGAGAGACGGCATGATTTTTCCGTCAACGATCTGGAAACGTGTGGCCTGTGCCTGGTAAATGTCAATTTTCGTAAACTCAAAGCCGCGGGCGTACATTTCCAGCACAGATTTCATATCTTTGTAGGAATCCTGCTCTTTTTTGCTGAGCGAATCCATCCGCTTCTCAAAATCCTTCATATAATACAGCAGTTTTTCTTTCCCGAGACACATCAGCTCATAGTCAAAGCCCGAGGCACGGATGCTGAAATACGCCGCATAGTAAGCCAGAGGATAATTGATCTTGCAGTAGGCAATTCGCCATGCCATCATCACGTATGCTGCCGCGTGGGCCTTCGGGAACATGTACTTGATTTTTTTGCAGGACCAGATATACCAGTCCGGCACATCGTGGGCAATCATCTCTTTCTCCCACTCTTCCTTCAGGCCTTTTCCTTTACGCACGCTCTCCATGATGGTAAAGGAAAGCTCACTGTCCATTCCCTTTCCGATCAGATAGACCATGATATCGTCTCGTGTACAGATTGCCGTGGAAATCGTCGCCTTTCCCTCCTGGATCAGCGTCTGGGCGTTGCCGAGCCACACATCGGTACCGTGGGCAAGCCCTGCAATCCGGACAAGATCTGAAAAGTGGGTGGGCTTCGTGTCAATCAGCATCTGCATGGCAAATTCTGTGCCGAACTCAGGGATACCGAGAGAGCCAAGGGGTACGCCTCCCAGATCCTCCGGTGTAATTCCCAGTGCCTCCGTACTGGAAAACAGAGACATGACACCTGGATCATCCAGAGGGATTTTTTTTGCGTCGATCCCTGTCAGATCCTCCAGCATACGGATCATGGTCGGATCATCGTGTCCGAGAATATCCAGCTTCAGCAGGTTGTGGTCAATGGAATGGTAGTCAAAATGTGTCGTTATAATGTCTGTCTCCGTATCGTTGGCAGGGTGCTGCACCGGGGTAAAGGAATAGATTTCCTCACCAATCGGCAAAACGATGATACCGCCCGGGTGCTGTCCCGTCGTACGGCGCACACCGACGCAGCCCTGGACAATACGGTCAATCTCACAGTTGCGCTTGTGGACATCCCGCTCCTCATAATACTTTTTCACGTAGCCGAAAGCTGTCTTGTCCGCCAGCGTACCGATTGTACCGGCGCGGAAGGTCTGCCCCGCTCCGAAAATTACTTCTGTGTATTTATGCGCCTTACTCTGATACTCACCGGAGAAGTTCAGGTCGATATCCGGCTCCTTGTTTCCCTTGAATCCCAAAAACGTCTCAAAGGGAATATCAAAACCTTCTTTTTTCAGCTTTGTTCCGCATCTGGGACAGTCCTTGTCCGGCATGTCACAGCCTGCCATTCCGGCATATTTCTTTACTTCTTCAGAATCAAAATCACTGTAGTGGCAGTTGGGACAGTAATAGTGAGGGCTCAAAGGATTGACCTCCGTGATACCGGACATGGTAGCGACGAAGGAGGATCCAACCGAGCCGCGGGAACCCACCAGATAACCGTCCGCGTTGGATTTCCATACCAGCTTCTGCGCAATAATATACATCACGGCAAATCCGTTTGAGATGATGGAATTCAGCTCGCGCTCCAGGCGTTCCAGAACGATCTCCGGTAGAGGATCGCCGTATATTTCATGGGCTTTTTCGTAACAGAGATTGCGCAGAATCTGGTCTGAATTCTCAATGACCGGAGGACATTTGTCAGGCCGAACCGGTGAAATCTTTTCGCACATGTCCGCGATCAGATTCGTATTGTCAATCACCACTTCGTGGGCCTTCTCATCCCCCAGATATGCAAACTCCTTCAGCATCTCCTCCGTCGTCCGCAGATACAGAGGAGCCTGGTCATCCGCATCCTTGAATCCCTTGCTGGCCATGATAATGCGGCGGTAAATCTCATCCTGTGGGTCAATAAAATGGACGTCGCAGGTGGCCACCACAGGCTTGTTGTACTGTTCTCCCAGCTCCACGATCTTTTTATTCAGATCAATCAGATCATCCACCGTTTTTCTGTCATCGTAACCGTCCCTTGTCATAAACATGTTGTTGCCGAGAGGCTGGATCTCCAGATAATCATAAAATTCCACGAGACGGGCAATCTCCGGATGAGGAGCACCGCGCACAAGAGCCTGGTACAGCTCTCCTGCCTCGCAGGCCGAACCCAGAATCAGTCCCTCCCGGTATTTCTGAAGCACGCTCTTTGGCACACGCGGTCTGCGGTTGTAGTAGTCAATATGAGACCAGGAGACGAGACGGTACAGATTGACGCGCCCGATATCATTTTTCGCCAGCAGGATCGCATGGTACGTCGGAAGCTTTTTAATCTGGTCTTTGGAGGATTTTCCAAGCTCATTCAGCCCGTCCAGCGTCTTAATTCCCCTTGTTTCAAGCATGGCAAGAAACTTTTCAAAAATCTCCGCCGTGCACCCGGCATCGTCGACGGCACGGTGATGGTGACCCAGAGGCACACCCACCGCCTTTGCCACCGTATCCAGCTTAAAGCGGTTCAGGGCCGGCAGAAGCACACGTGCCATGGCAACCGTGTCCACCGATGTCTTGTCGCAGGGAATCCCAAGCCGCTCACAGTTTGCCTCAATGAAGCTCATATCAAAGGACGCGTTGTGTGCCACCATGACGCACCCCTCACAGAATTCCATGAACTGCGGCAGAATCTGCCCAATCACCGGCGCATCCAGAACCATATTGTCATTGATGCTGGTCAGCTCCTCGATCCTGAAGGGAATCGGAACCTCTGGATTGACGAAAGTACTGAATTTGTCCGTGATTTTCCCATTCTGCACCTTTACGGCCCCGATCTCGATGATTCTGTTCTTCTCGGGAGAAAAGCCGGTGGTCTCCAGGTCGAAGACGACGAAATCTGAGTCCAGACTCTGTCCCTTCGTATTTACCGCGATCTCTTTCAGATCATCCACAAGGTATGCCTCCATGCCGTAAATGACCTTGAAATCACTGCCCTTTGGTATGGCATGGTTCGCCTCCGGAAATGCCTGGACGGCCCCGTGATCAGTGATTGCCAGCGCAGGCATCCCCCAGCTGATCGCCCGTTCAATCAGTGTATGGGCGTCGGTCACACCGTCCATATCGCTCATCTTTGTGTGACAGTGCAGCTCCACACGCTTCTGGGCATACGTATCCATCCTCTTTTCGCGGAAATCAGGGATCTTTTTGATTCCCATGATGTTTCCGATTGTGAGCTGGCTGTCAAACCGGTCAAGGGATGTGACACCTGATATTTTCAGGAATACCCCCGCCTTGATTTCAGCGGCGAGCTCCTGAACCTGCTCCTGTTTGACAAACATCTTGACACCGATGGTATCTGTAAAATCAGTGATATTGAATATCAGCAGTGTTTTCTCGATCCGAAGCTCACGCACTTCCACAGACAGCACCTGTCCGCGGATGATCACGCTGCCGATCTCCTGGACAATCGATTCGATAGTGACGGGCTCACCTTCAAAGTCACGCCCGAAGATCACATCCGGATTGTCTGAGCGCCTCATACCGCCAAATCTGTCTCCAGACTGGAAAAAACTCTTCTTCTTCGGGGCTTCCTTCGCGCCCTCACTCCTTGCGGCCTCTTTCTTATCCGGCTTCGGACTTCTCTTCTTGTCCGGCTGCTCCTGGTTCTCCTGCCTGCTCTCCTCTGCTTTGACGGTCTCATAATTCTGACGGATCGCAGCGACCTCCTGCTCCAGCTCTCTGTCCTGCAGCTCCCGCTTTTTATTTTTCTTCGGTTCGACTCTCTGTGTGCTCACATGGAAATCCAGACCGCACCGCTCACAGAATATCTTCTCCAGAATTTCCAGAAGCTCTTTCTCTTTGCCATCTGCAATCACCGTATCGGGAATCTTCAGGCAGAGCGTATACTCATCGGAAAAGATCTTCTCCGATTCGCGCAGAAGACTGTACAGCAGCGCATTGTAATTCTTCAGCTCCAGAAGGATGCTGTCCTCATAGACGGGAATCAGCTTCCGGGGCGTATACTGCTTTGACAGGATGAATTTTTCGATGATTTTCACCGTCATCCTGACATCAGAAAAGAGCTGGTCTTTGACGGCCTGCTCTATTTCGTAAATGTATTTCTTATGAATCAGTTTGTCACTCTCCAGGTAAATCCGCATAAAATCCCGGTCAGGATTCAGTGTAATGCGGTTTACCCGGACGAATTCCATCAGACTCTGAAGCGATTCTCCCAGCTCCAGCGTCGGAAATACCTCAAAAAAAGGCTTTTGCATGAAATGCACTCCTTTGTTACTTCCAGTTCAGCAGTTCCTCGCGAAGAACATTCAAAAGCTGATCCTCCGGCACCTTGCGGATGATCTCTCCCTTTTTGATCAGGAGTCCCTCTCCCTTTCCGCCTGCGATACCGATGTCGGCCTCTCTGGCCTCTCCGGGGCCGTTTACGACACAGCCCATGACAGCCACCTTGAGATCAAGGGGAATATCCTCCACCATGGACTCCACCTGATTGGCAAGTCCGATCAGATCTATCTTTGTACGCCCGCAGGTCGGGCAGGATACCACTTCAATGCCGCCTTTGCGCAATCCAAGGGTGCGCAGAATCAGCTTGGCAGATTTCACTTCTTCTCTCGGATCTCCGGTCAGAGATACGCGGATTGTATCACCGATGCCCTCCGAGAGAATGATGCCCAGTCCCACTGCCGATTTGATATTGCCGGAAAGCAGTGTGCCTGCCTCTGTAATCCCCACATGCAGCGGGTGATCTGTCTTCTCCACCAGAAGCCGGTGTGCCCCGGCACACAGCATGACGTCTGAAGACTTGATACTGATCACAAGATTGTCGTATCCCATATCCTCAATCACCGCAGTCTGGCGAAGGGCGCTCTCCACAATACCTGATGCCGTCACGCCGTGATCCCGCTCCACAATCTCTTTCTCCAGGGATCCGCCGTTCACACCGACACGGATCGGAATGTTTCTCTCCCTAGCAGCGTCCACTACAGCTCGAACACGGTCCTCACTGCCGATGTTGCCCGGATTGATACGGATCTTGTCCACTCCCGCCTCGATAGCAGCAATGGCAAGCTTATAGTCAAAGTGAATATCCGCCACAAGCGGAATACTTATCTGCTTTTTGATTTCCGATAAGGCGCGGGCCGCCTCCATGGTGGGCACAGCACACCGGATAATATCGCAGCCTGCCTTTTCCAGAGCATGGATCTGGGCAACCGTTGCTGCCACATCCTCTGTCTTTGTATTTGTCATGGACTGGATCAGAATCGGATTGCCGCCTCCGATGACGCGGTCTCCGATCTTTACCGTCCTCGTATGATCACGAAACATGGAATTCCTCCTTTTTTCTCCTCCACATTACCACCAGTGAATTACGCCTCAGTCTTCCGTATGCTCAAGAGGAATAAACACTCTGCTCTGCACCGGATCCACCGGTTTTGATGCGTTCATCGCCTCTTCGCAGAAATAGTCCTGAGCACACAGCAGCACCTTGCCGCGCCTGTCGATCTTCTCATAGCTTCCGTCCGGCTGCAGCACGTGTGCCTTCATCGTGTCATCCAGCTGAACCTGAAGAATGTGGCGTACTTTCTCCTGCAGCTTCGGATCCTCCACCGGGAACAGAATCTCCACACGCTTGTCCAGGTTGCGGGGCATCCAGTCAGCACTTGCCATGTAGAATTCCTCATCGCCGGCATTGCGGAAGTAGAAAATGCGGGCATGCTCCAGGAAATTGCCGACAATTGAGCGCACATGAATATTCTCACTGATTTTCGGTATTCCCGTCTTCAGACAGCAGATGCCTCTGACGATCAGATCAATCTCCACGCCTGCCGCTGACGCTTCATACAGAGCCGCAATGATCTCCTTGTCACACAGCGAATTCATCTTCGCAATGATTCTTGCAGGCTCGCCGTTTTTCGCATGCTGAGTCTCTCTGCGGATAAGATGCATAAATCCGCTGCGCATCCAGATCGGTGCCAGCACCAGGCGGTTCCAGCGCTTCGGCTCTGAGTAGCCTGAAAGCATATTGAAGACGGCCGTCGCATCCTCGCCGATGGGCTCTGAGCAGGTCAGAATACCGCAGTCGGTATACAGCTTCGCCGTGGAATCATTGTAATTGCCTGTACCCAGGTGTACATACCTGCGGATACCGTCCTCCTCGCGGCGCACCACAAGAGTGATTTTGCTGTGTGTCTTCAGGCCCAGCAGGCCGTAAATCACGTGGCACCCTGCTTTCTCCAGCATCTTTGCCCAGTTGATATTGTTCTCTTCATCGAATCTCGCCTTCAGCTCCACGAGAACAGAGACCTGTTTTCCATTCTCTGCCGCCTGGGCCAGTGCCGCCACAATCGGTGAATTTCCGCTGACGCGGTACAGTGTCTGCTTGATGGCGAGTACATCCGAATCCACAGCAGCCTGTTTTACGAACTGTACCACCGGATCAAAAGTCATATACGGATGGTGCAGAAGGATATCTCCCTTTCTGATCTGGGTAAAAATGTCCTCCTCATCGTTCATGCCCGGAACCGGCTGCGGACGATACGGCTTCATGCGGTAGTCATCCATTCCCTCCATCCCGTACAGCTTCATCAGAAATGTCAGGTCAAGCGGTCCGCTGATCCTGTAAATATCTTCTTCTTTTACCTCAAACTCCTGCTTCAGCACCTTCAGAAGCTTCGGTTCCATCTTATCTTCAATCTCCAGCCGGATGACCTCACCCCACTGTCTCTTTTTCAGCTGCTTCTGAATCTCCTTCAGCAGATCTGCCGCATCATCCTCATCAATGGTCAGATCGGCATTTCGCATGATCCGGTACGGATGGGCACAGACCACGTCGTAGTTGGAGAAGAGCCTGCCGATGTTGCGCTCGATCAGCTCCTCCAGAAGAATCAGGCTTCGCTCCCCGCCCGGACCGTCCGGGAGCCGGATGATTCTCGGAAGCACAGAGGGCACCTGCACGGTGGCAAACTCAGCCTTGCCCTTCTCTCCCTTTTTTGATATCAGAGCACCGATATTGAGCGCTTTGTTGCGAATCAGCGGAAACGGTCGTGAGGAATCCATGGCCATCGGAGTCAGCACCGGATAGACATTCTCCTCAAAATACTGGTCTGCATATTCCTTCTGTTTCTTTGTCAGCTTCTCATGCTCCGTCACCACCTCGACGCCTGCCTGCTTCAGAAGCGGCAGCAGAGAACGGTTGTACGTCGTATACTGCTGGTGCACCAGCTCGTGGGCATTTTCACCGATCAGCACAAGCTGCTCCTGGGGAGTCAGCCCGGCAATATCTTTCTTCGTATATTTCGCATGAACCATATCCTTCAGGGAAGCGACACGGATCATAAAAAATTCATCCAGATTGGAGGCGGTAATGCTCAAAAATTTCAGCCGCTCCAGAAGAGGAAGCGTTTTGTCCCGCGCTTCTCCCAGAATCCTGTTATTGAAACCGAGCCAGCTCAGCTCCCGGTTCGTATAATATTCCGGCTTCTCAAAATCTGTTCCTGCCATATCTGCTTCCTCCTATAACTGCTTTTTCTGTTTGAATACAGGATGTACGTTAAATACCTCCTCGAAAAACTCTGCCTTCTCATAGAATGTACCGATCTCAAGGGACAGATCCTCCTGGCTGTCCACAGAGATTTTCAGCTCATGCTCCTTCAGCGACACGGACACATTTTTACATTTCTGACGGTGTGTGCGGTCGAGAGCGTTTACGATGCGCAGGATGGCAGTCAGCTTCGAGACGATCAGATACTGCTCTCTGCCGAGATCTGTGCGCACAGTCAGCTCGTCATAATAGACGAAGGGGCTTGTGTTGTATTTCACGGTATAGGCAATCATCTCACGCTCCGCGTGGGAAAGTCCGATAATCTCCGTGGCCATGATAATATTGTAGGCACATTCTGAGACATCCTCAAGGCTGATGAATTTTCCGCAGTTATGAAGGATAATGGATATCTGCAGAAGCAGCCTTTCCCGCTTTCCCATACCGTGTATTTTCTTCATCTTGTCGAATACCTTCAGGGCAATCTCCTCAAGATTTTTGATGTGGGCCTGGCTGCATTTGTACCGCTTTGACATACTGCGGGCAGCGGCTATGATATCTTCCTCGAAACTGTGGGTGCTCTGAATCAGATGATTTTTCAGTGCATAGTCATATGCAAGCCCGTCGCTTAAGGAAAATCCAGGGAGCCAAAGCGTATCGGCACCCAGATTCTCCATCAGACAGCGGCAGAAAATAGCCGACGGTGCAAGAACGCTCATCATCTCCACAGAAAGGTCGAAATTCTCCACGATCTCCTCAGGCCGCATATTCAGCAAACGGTCATACGCCGTCTGGAAGTCTGTGCGTGACACGGCAGTGATTTTTTCATTTTCCTTCTCATACTTGTGCAGCAGCTCCTTGAGATTGCCGCCGACTACAATCAGATTTTTGATCTGGCGGTCCTTCTGGTAGAGCTTTGCAAAGCCCGCAAGCTCATGGTTCAGAAGCTCTGTCACCATCTTCTCAAAATGCTCACTGTTTTTCTGCAGCGGGGCAAGACGCTCTCGGGTGGAGACGTTGCCGACACGTATATTCTGAGTCGTGATCAGTTTATCCTTATCAAACAATGAAATCTGCATACTGTTGCCGCCGATATCCACGATGGCAGCCGGATTCTGGATAATCGATTCGAACTCTGCGGTGACGGATGCAATGGATTTATAATCCAGGAACCGCTGCTCGGAATTGCTGAGGACATCGATCTTCAGGCCGGTCTGCTTCTCTATATAGTCGCGCATAATCAGCATATTTCTGGATTCACGGAAAGCACTGGTCGCACAGACTTTGTACGCATCCACACGATACCCGTCCATAATCCGTCTGAAATCACACAGCACCGTGCAGAGCTCTTCGATATTGTCGCGTCCGATGCGCCCCATTGTGTACGCATCCACTCCGAGATTCAGTCTCCTGCTGATCCACTCAATCTCTTTCATCGTCCTGCGCGGAGAAAATTCATAAATTTTCATTTCCGTCACGGTCGATCCGATACTGACCGCCGCAAACATTTTCACTGCCATATTTCCTCCTTATCTCATCTGCCCGAGCAGATAATCAATAAACTGCTGCGCCGTACGCCCTGACAACCCTCCGTGACTCAGCTCCCACTTGTTCGCCTCCAGAAGCAGTTCGTCCTCCGGCATCGTAATCCCGTTGCGCGCCGCAAGCGTCTTTACGATCGTCTGGAATTCTTTTTTCTCCGGAGCGCAGAAGTAAATGCTGACGCCAAAACGCATAACAAGAGACAGCTTCTCCTGAATCGTATCGTTCGTATGGAGATCCTCGTCCCGCTCCATATTGTCGCCGAATTTCTCCCGGATCAGGTGACGGCGATTGGAGGTGGCATAAATCAGAATATTGTCCGGCTTCTTCTCAAGGCCGCCCTCAATCACGGCCTTCAGGTACTTATACTCAATCTCAAACTCCTCGAAGGAGAGATCATCCATATAGATAATAAATTTATAATTGCGGTTCTTGATCTGGGCAATCACGTCGTTCAGATCCTGGAACTGGTGCTTGTAGATCTCTATGATGCGCAGCCCCTGATCATAGTACTGGTTCAGAATCGCTTTGATGCTGGAGGATTTTCCGGTACCTGCATCACCGAACAGCAGACAGTTGTTGGCTCTGCGCCCCTGGACAAAAGCTTCCGTATTGTCAATGAGTTTTTTCTTCGGAATCTCATAGCCCACAAGATCGTCCAGATTTACATGAGCGATATTCGTAATCGGGCAGATCTGCACGCCGTTTTCATCGTGCATTACGCGGAACGCCTTGTGCAGTCCCAGCTTACCCACACCGAACTCACAGTAGAAATTCACCATGTATCGCGTAAACTCCTCCAGATCCGATGCACCGGCAAGCTGCCCGGAGAGTTCACAGATCCGGTCACGGATTCTGCGGTTAAAAATCTTGCTGACGGCTCCCGCTCTGCGGTAATTCAGAATCTCTTCAAAAAAGTCCGCTTCAAACGTGCACTCCAGCTCTTTGAAATCATATGCGAACAGTTCACGGAAAATGGCAAAATCATGCTTCGCCAGATCCAGCAGGCTGCCCTCGGTGATTCCCTTGATCTCGCAGGATGTACTGAATACATTTTCGTTGTTGACCAGCAGAAGCGTCAGATAATCCTGCCACAGATTCTTCTCAAATCCGTAATTTCCGGCAAGATCAATCAGCTCATGCATGCATCTGAAAAAGCGGATTCTCGCTTCTTCTTTGTATGCTTCTTCTCTGAAATGGTCCATGATCCAGGACATCTCACAGAGAAGATCTCCATTTTCAAAATCTCTGTATACAATCAGTTGATCAATTGATGTCATACTGTACTCCTCTTTCTTTTGCGTCTTGTCTGACTCCGCATTCCATGTCAGATCATCAGGTTGCCGGTCCCATCATTCACAGCAACATCAGTAATTCCCCAGAATTTTCATATTGATGGCCTCTTCACGGATACCCCTCAGTGCATTTTTCACGGCACTATCACCAAGATTTCCGTCAAAGTCTATGAAAAACCTGTACTCCCAGTTGCGCCCGTGAATCGGTCTCGACTCGATCTTGGTCATGTTCAGATTGTTGTAGATAAAATGGGACAGGATATTGTACAGAGAACCACTTCTGTGGGGCACCTCAAAGCAGATGCTGATTTTCTGAGCGTCGCGGCGGAAAATCCGCTGGTTCGTGACCACAATAAACCGGGTGGAATTTTTTTCATTGTAGTAAATATGCTCCTGCAGCACCTCCAGGCCGAATATCTGAGCCGCAAACTGGCTGCCGATGGCTGCCTGCGTCCTGTCCTTTTCCTCCGCCACCTTCTTGACTGCCATGGCTGTATTGTCGTAGGGAATCTGCTGCCACTCTCTGTGCTGGTCAAGGAACTCCTCACACTGAGACAGCGCCTGCTGATGAGAGTAGACCTTTTTGATATCGGAAAGCTGCGTTCCGGGCAGGCCAAGCAGCGCGTGCTCGCACCGGATCACCTGTTCCCCTACGATATAATTCTCAAAGTTCACAAGGAGATCGTAATTGTCCGCCACGATTCCTGCAGATGAATTTTCAATCGGAAGCACCGCAAAATCAGCAGCACCCTCCGCAATGGCTTCCATGGCATCACGCCACTTCTTCACATGGAAACAGTTCACGTCATCCCCGAAGTATTCCCGCATGGCCGCATGACTGTAAGCTCCCTCCACACCCTGATAAACGACCCGGACATTGGAACGCTCAATATCATCGACGGCAATAAACGGAAGCCGCCCGGCAGCACCGTTCTGCTCCAGCAGCTGATACTGGAGCTTGCGGCTCATGGACATGATCTGCTGAAACAGCTCGTTCACACCGTGTTTATTAAAATCATTGTGGGCAAGAGACGACAGTGTATTCAGCTTCGACTGCTCCCGGTCTTTATCAAATACCTTCCGTCCATTGGCTATTTTAAAGCGCGCAACCTCCTCACTGATCTTCATGCGCTCCTCAAACAGCTCCACGATATTTTTGTCAATTCTGTCAATTTCATCTCTCAGTTCAAGTAAATCTCTCATATGTACGTTTCTCCAATATCTGGTTTTATTTCTGCATTGCCTGCTCGATTGCTCCGAGAAATGACAGTGAGCCGAAGGCGACGATCACATCATTCTCCTTAGCAAGTGCATACGCGCGGCCGACGGCATCCTGAATAGAGGCACAGGCCTCAACGGACGGGTTGACCCGGCTGACAGCTCTGGCGAGCTCCTCTGACGGCAGGGCGCGCGGATTGTCCGGCGTCTCTATCGTAAAGATATGTTCTGCAAGCGGTGCTGTAATATCAATAATTTTATCATATTCTTTATCAGAAAACACACCAAAGATAAAATATTTTTTCTGTTCCGGGAAATACTGCTCCAGTGCTTCCCGCAGCCTGAGTGCCGCATCGGGATTGTGGGCGCCATCCATAATCACCGTGGGATCGCGGTGAATCACGGTAAAGCGGCCTCTCCAGACAGTTTCTGCCATTCCGGTGCTGACGGCACCATCCGGTATCACGTATCCGAGAGTGCGCAGCACGCGGATACACGTAAGCGCCAGAGCAGCATTACCAATCTGATGGAGACCTGCAAGCGATATCGCGATCCGCCCAAACTCCTCATACGTAAAGTACTGGCGTTCCAGGCCATACTCAATATCCGTCACCTGATCCATATCCACGAAAGTACAGGGACTCTTCTTGTCCTCTGCCTCCTTCCGGATGACCCCGGCTGCCTCCTCCTTCTGGGATGCAGAGACTACAGGCACGCCAGGCTTGATAATTCCGGCCTTGTTCCATGCAATTTCAGCCAGTGTATTTCCGAGGTATTCCATGTGATCCATACTGACAGAAGCAATCACAGACAGTACCGGAGTCCTGATAACGTTGGTCGCATCAAGCCTTCCTCCCAGGCCCACCTCCAGAAGAACGAAATCACAGTTTTTCCGGCAGAAATACAGAAATGAAACAGCCGTCTCGATCTCGAAAACTGTCGGCAGAGCCATACCCTGCTCCTTCATCCGATCCACAGCGTCAGATACCTGTCCTGCAAGCTGTGCGAAATCCTCCCTGCTGATGTGCTCACCGTTGATCTGAATTCTTTCTCTGTAGGAAAACAACGTAGGAGAAATATACCGCCCCACACGAAAGCCTGCGTGCTCCAGCACACCCGACAGGTAAGCAAGCACGGAGCCTTTTCCGTTTGTCCCTGCGACGTGAATAAATTTCAGCTGATCCTGCGGGTTCCCCAGAATGGAAAGCAGGTTTGTGATCGTTGTCAGTCCCAGCTCGGACCCTTTCAGGGAAACCCTGCTGATAAATTCTCTTGCTTCTTCGTAATTCATAATCTCCTCCATCGGACCATCCTCCACACTGCAAGGTCCGGTTATATTATTCAGTTTAAGGTCAAGTCCCTACCCACCACTTAATGCTCTGCGCATTTGAAGTGGGGGACTTGCTTGATTCGGTTAAAAAACGGAGGGCTGCCGCAGAATGACGAAACAGGATACCCTGTAACTCTTCTGTTGCAGCCCCCGGCCTCAGCTCCGCGGGGAATCGCTTGCCGGAGCTGTTATATTCTTTTATACAGCAATTCGCAACAGACGGCCGTACCGGCCGGATACTGTCACGCTACTCTGTTTTCCCTGCGCACTGTTGCACCCAGCACAAGGCTTGTCAGAGGACTGAAATACAGGATACACGTCAGTACACAATAGATCGGTGTCATGATCGCCCACTGTACGATGCGTCCCGGCATGATCGCATAAAAATTGTATCCGATAAACAATACAAGTCCTGCCGTCGTGAAAACCAGCGTGGACAGAACTGAAGTGACTGCAATACCGGCACAGAGCCATGCTGTCTTTCTGACCTTGCCGCCTGTCATCATCGTGCGGAACAGAGCCGGGATCACACCCCAGAGCACTGCCGCAACAGAAATCAGCGGATTGATCGCGTAGCCCTTCAGGATGCAGCCGAGAACGTCCGATACAAGGCCGCTGACACCGCCTGCCAGCGGACCGAACCACAGCCCTGCAAGAATCGTGCAGACACTGCCGATCGTGATGCGGTAAGAACCAAGCTCAATGACCACGAGACGTACGAGTACGATGTGCATCGCCACAAGCAGTCCGAGGAAAACAAGTGTACGGGTATCCCATGTCGTTTTACTGTTTTTCTGCATAATAAAACACCTCCACAATGTGAGTAAAATGAATGAGTAGATAAATATTATTCCCTCCACATTATGAGATGTCCTCATTATGTAGCAACGGGTGCGGAAAATATATCGTAAGTCCCGCCTGCATGCGCAGCGGGGCTTTTCGTTTCACGGCGACTCCCCAGCCTGTGAACACTTGACGCATAAATTCCTACTTCGCTAATATTTATTTAGTCGTATTATAGCACAGTATCTGTATTTTGCAAGACATTTCGCAAAAAAGGACGCGGACTGTAAAAACTCTTAAATCCGCGTATACTGCGGCCGATTCGGGACATACTGTAGCTGTACATTTTTTTCAGTAAATGCGGGGGTGTATCTATGAAATCGAGGTTTATCCAATGCGGCATGTACGGCTGGTGTATCGAAGTCCTCTGGACCGGTCTCCACTCTCTGCTGCGCCACGATCCGAAGCTGATGGGGTTCTCCTCCCTTCGCATGTTTCCGATCTACGGGATGGCATCACTGATCGCGCCTCTGTCCGCCTGTCTGAAAAAATGCAGCACATTTACGCGCGGTCTGATATACATGCTGTGTATCTTCACAGTGGAATATACTTCCGGAATGTACCTGAAAAAGCGTGACTGCTGCCCCTGGGATTACAGCGACAGCCCTTTCCATGTCAACGGCGTCATCCGCCTTGACTATGCACCACTGTGGTTTCTGACGGGACTGTTCTACGAAAAGGCAGTTGGACAGGCACAAAAAAAGGGAGCGTGACTGCCATGCATCTTCGCTTCCCTTTCACTTTCTCTCTGTCATTTTTTCTCCTCTTTTTGTTGCACATCCATCTCAATCCTCCAGGTATCTGACAACCTCGGAAAGTTTCTCCAGATCTTCCACTTCATCCGGCCCTGTACAGCGCAGCTCAATCTGATCACCTTTGGCGATCGCAGCAGATAAAATATTCAGCATGCTTTTCGCATTGATAATGTTATGGCGATAAATTATTTCCACCCTGGAAGTACATGACTCCGCCGCTTTTGACAGTCTGCCTGCAGGTCTTACATGAAAACCAGTGCTGTTCATCACTGTTATGATCCTGCTCACCATCAGCTCTATACATCTCCTCTCTGCATCCTCTGCAAAAATCAGATAAAATTATACATGATTTTCAATAATTCTACAACATATTTAATAATATTTAAAAATATTAACATTTTCTTTAAATTTATATTTTGTATATATGTTTTGGTATTTTCAGGGTCACTGCAAATCGGTTATTTTCATTATTTACAATTTTCCGACATCATGATACTATGATTCTGTACTTCAATGAGCAAGCAGCCATTTAGCGGGCAACTCATTTTTACCACAGGAGGATATTATGAAATTACTGATTATCAGACACGGGGATCCTGATTACTCTGTCGATTCCCTGACAGAAAAGGGATGGCAGGAGGCTCAGTATCTCTCCGAACGTATGGCAAAACTGGACGTGCGTGACTTTTACGTCTCTCCCATGGGACGAGCCAAAGACACCGCATCATTTACACTGGAGAAAATGAACAGGACTGCCGTCGAATGTGAGTGGCTGAGGGAATTTAATGCAAGCATTCACCGTCCGGACCGCACCGGAGAAAGCTGCTGCTGGGACTGGCTGCCCGATGACTGGACGAAAATTGAGGAATTCTACAGCTATGACAGATGGGCGGATCCTGAAGTCATGCGGGAGGGTAATGTTCGGCAGGAATACGACTGGGTGACGGAAAATTTTGACCGGCTGCTGGCCGGATACGGCTACGTGCGGGACGGACACTGCTACCGTGTGGAACAGCCGAACCGGGACACTATCGCCTTTTTCTGCCATCTCGGACTGGGCTGTGTGCTGATTTCCCATCTTCTCGGCGTTTCGCCAATGGTACTGTGGCACGGCTTCTGTGCTGCCCCCACATCGGTCACGACACTGGTGACAGAGGAGCGCCGAAAAGGAACCGCATATTTCCGCTTAAGCTCCTACGGCGATACCTCTCATCTGTATGTGAAAGATGAACCGCCTGCCTTTTCCGGCAGATACTGTGAGACTTTTGAAAAAGAGGACGAGCGTCAAGACTGACGCCTGTCCTCTGTCTTTTGTCTGCTTACAGCGGTTCTTCACCTGCTGCACGATACCCTTTTGCCGCAGAAGCAGTGATTTCACCTGTAATTTTTTATCACAATCTGCAGTGATTTCACCTGTAATTCTTTATCACAATCTGCAGCGTTCTCCGACCCATGTATTCATTGACAGAGGGATAATACGTGACATCTAGCTCCATCCCTTCCGCACGTCCCCAGAACAGTTCCTGTACCCGGGCCGCTCCGTACTTTTCTGTCAGATACCTCTGCATTTCCTCCGTATCTCCGAAATACATTCCGTCCATCACACATCCCGTGCCGTTCATGACCCGAAGCTTCAGGACATTTCCATGTTTTCCGAGCACTTTTGCCGAAAGAAGTTTCAGATGGGCTTCAGCAAACAGCGGTTTCTCATTTCCCTTGCCGAAGGGCTCCAGCAGCGACAGCTCTCCCACCAGTTTTTCTGTAATATAGTCGATGGGCATCGGCACATCAATGCTGACTTTCTCCTGCTGATCAGATTCTGACAGTGTACAGTTTTCGTTTAATCTCCTGCGCATCTCGGGAATGCGTTCCTTCTCCAGAGAGAATCCCGCCGCCATCGGGTGGCCGCCGAATTTCAGAAACAGATCAGAGCAGCGCACCATCTCCTCAAACATGGAGTAAGCTTCCGTAGAACGGCCGGAGCCCTTCGCAGACGATTCTCCGTCAGTCACAACAAAGACAGGTCTGTAGTACCGCTCTCTAAGCCGTCCCGCAACGATCCCGGCGATACTTTCATGGCAGTCTGGAAGATAAACCACCAGCACTCTGTCGTCTGCGTACTCTCCTGATTCGATCATGGAACATGACTGCTCCACAGCCTCCTGGGTCATCCTTTTTCTCTCCTCATTGAGTCCTGTCAGCTCCTGGGCAAGCGCTGAGGCTTCTTCCATGGATTCTGACAGCAGAAGCTTCATGGAACGGCGCGCCGTATCGAGACGGCCGCTGGCATTGATACATGGGCCCAGCACGAAGCCGATGTGGTAGGAGCTGACTGTCTGCTGATCCAGTCCGTTTGCCCGTATCAGAGCCCGCAGCCCATAATTTTCACAGCAGTGCAGCCGCTTCAGCCCCTCTTTCACAAGGATACGGTTTTCACCGTCCAGATCCATCACATCTCCCACTGTGGCAAATGCTGCAAATGTCAGAAGTTCCTCTGCCTCTTCTTCCGGAACATCAGCGAGACGGTACAGTTCACAGATGACCTTCCAGGCAACGGCTGCTCCGCACAGCTTTTTATACGGATACGGACAGTCCGGCTGCTTCGGATTGACGACAATGTCCGCACACGGAAGGAGAAATCGTCTGCCACCGGGAGTATCTTCAAACAGTGGTTCATGATGGTCCGTGACAATAACCGTCAGCCCCTGCTTTTTTGCGTATGAAATTTCATCCAGTGCGGAGATTCCGTTGTCACAGGTGATAACCGTATCAATCCCCTCTGAGAGCGCCAGCTCAATCAGATGAATATTCAGCCCGTATCCGTCCTTCATCCGATCCGGAATTTCGTAATCGACACAGCCGCCGCATCTGGTGATTCCACGGTACAGAATGTAGGAGGCGTTGACTCCGTCTATGTCATAATCCCCGATGATACGCAGCTTTTTTCCGAATCTGATCAGTTCCAGCAGAAGCGATGCCGCATCGGTACAGCCGCGCAGCAGTCCCGGATCATGCAGAGATTCCATTCCGCCCTGCAGATACTCCCGGATCGCTGCATCTCCTGTCACACCGCGGTTCCGGATAATGCGGGCAGTCACCTGATCTATCCCGAACTGTGATGCAATTTGCCGAAAGTCAGCGCGCCTGGCAAGAACCACCCATTTTTCTTTTTTATTTCCCATACTGTCTGTCTCCTGTCAAACAAATCCGGGACACAAAACACGGGACTGCCGCAGAATAACATTGTATTCTGCAGCCGCCCCGCAAAGTATCCTCTCCGGATATTCCAAAGCAGTATTATGCTTCCTGTTTCTTTGAGTGAGTCTTCAGCACGTACCACAGAGCACCTGTGACGCATACGGAAGAATATCCTCCTGCAATTACACCGACGATAATCGGCAGTGCAAATTCCTTGATCGTGGCAACGCCGAGCACGTACAGAACAGCAACTGTCAGGAACGTTGTGAAGGATGTATAGATACTTCTCGTCAGTGTCTGTGTGATACTTGTATTGACAACCTCCGCCAGGGAAGCTTTTTTCATCAGAGACAGGTTCTCTCTGATACGGTCGAAGATAACGATGGTCGCGTTGATGGAGTAACCTACAATCGTCAGCATGCAGGCGATAAATGTGTTGCCGACAGAAATACGGACAACGGCGTAGCATGCAAATACGACGAGTACATCATGGAGCAGCGCCAGAACAGCACTTCCTGCAAAACGGATATCCTTGAACCGGAACCAGATATACACCAGCATGCACAGTGCAGCAATAATCACTGCCACTACCGCATCCTGACGCATCTCATTGCTGACTGTGGAAGAAATTGTCTCGAAGTTGATCGCTTTCTTGTCAATGCCGTACGCTTCCTGAATCGCTGCAGATACTTCTTCACGCTCTTCTACAGTGAGTACTCTTGTCTTGATGAAGACTTCATTGGAGCCTGCCACCTTCTGTGTCTGGATCTCAGCATCCCCTGTGATATCCATGAAGATCGGCTTAACATCGGAATCAAGCTGCTCAATCGTCATATCCTCGTTGAAGATAACGCTTGTGGATGTACCGCCCTTGAAATCCATACTCAGGTTCAGAGCACCCTTGCCTGCAGCGGAATTGATGCCCATGAACAGCGGTCCCACGAGAATCAGTACGATGGAAACAATAAAGAATACGTGTCTCTTGCCGATAAAATCAATAACCTTAATATCCTTTGCTTTTCCATAATATTTCGGATCCTGGAATCCCACAGCGTAAAGTGCATTCACAATCAGTCTGGAAATAACAAGCGCCGTGATCATGGAAAGGACAATACCAAGTGCAAGTGTCTGTGCAAAGCCCTTTACGCTTCCTGTACCCATGATGTTCAGCACAAAAGCTGCAATCAGTGTCGTAATGTTTCCGTCCAGGATCGCAGAAAGTGCTTTCTGGAAGCCTGTCCTGATGGCCAGCTTCACACTCTTGCCCTCGGCAATCTCCTCACGGATTCGTGCGTAAATGATAACGTTGGCATCCACTGCCATACCGATCGTCAGAATAATACCTGCGATACCCGGAAGTGTCAGTGTCAGGTCAAAGGCATTCAGACACAGAAGTGTCAGGCTCACATAAATCAGCAGAGAGAATCCTGCAACAATACCCGGCAGAGCATACACAAAAATCATGAAAATGATGACCAGAGCAATACCGATGGCACCTGCAATCAGGCTGGTGCGGATGGCATTCTCACCCAGCTGAGCACCGACCACGTTGGAACGGATCTCTTCCAGTTCAAGGGAGAGGGAACCGATACGGATGGAAGAAGCCAGATTCTGTGCCTCTTCAACAGAGGACATACCGGAAATATAAGCTGTTCCGCCTGTGATTGCCTCCTCGACTACCGGGGAGCTGATTACCTGATCATCGTACACAATCTCAATCACCTTGCCGACATTTTCAGATGTGGCCGTGGCAAATGCCTCTGTACCGTCCTTGTTCAGCTCAAGCTGTACCACGTACTGACGGTTGCCCATCTCATCCTGGTTTGTCTTGGCAGAAGCAGTGTCCACCTGTGTACCGGTCAGAACGACGGTTCCGTCCTGAAGACGGAACTCCAGGGAGCCCGGCTTGCCCAGCTCTGTCAGAATGGCATTTGCATCGCTGACACCCGGAATCTCGATGTTGATACGGTCAGCACCCTCCTGGTAAACCTGTGCCTCTGTGCTGTAGCCCTGAACACGCTGCTGCAGCTTGTAGATCGTATCTCTCATGTCTTCATCAGAGGGAGCCTCGTCTCCCTTTGCCTCATAGGTGATGCTGACACCACCTGACAGGTCCAGTCCGAGAATAATATTCTTCGCTGCACCTGTACCTGTCTTGCCGATACCTATTGCCGTTGTGTACACCAGAAGTACAAGCAGCGCAACCATAGCGACAAGCGTAATTCTTGCTTTTTTCTTGTTCATGATTCTTTCTCCTTAAATTTAAATATGTAATGCCTCCTCACCTGCAGGTTCGGCCGGTATACGTTATTCGGCAAGAGCTGCCTTTACCATAATCGCACACTCCACACGCTTCCGCTGGAGCTCGCATCCGATGTCGTAGGCATCCTGGATCGTGCCGTGGAAATTGTAGGAGTTGGCCGCACATCCGCCGCTGCAGTAAAATCTGGCAAAACAGTTCCGGCACTTCTCCTTTGTGTATACGTTGCAGCACTTGAATTCATCAACGATCTCGGGCTTTGTGATTCCTTCATCCACATTTCCCATCAGATATTTGTCGATTCCGACGAACTGATGGCAGGGATACAGATCGCCCCAAGGCGTAACGGCAAGGTATTCCGTGCCGGAACCACAGCCGGACAGACGCTTATACACACATGGTCCGCCCGTCAGATCGATCATGTAATGGAAAAATGTAAATCCTCTTCCCTCTTTCTCACGTTTAACCATCTCTGCCGCCAGACGGTCATACTCCGCAAAAATCTTTGGCAGATCCTCCTGGCGCAGTGCATAATCCTCCGTGGCAGGAGCCACCACCGGCTCTACAGAAATCTGCTCAAAGCCCTCATCTGCCAGATGCAGCACATCCTCGGCAAAATCGAGATTGTAATGTGTGAAAGTTCCTCTGACATAATAATTTTTCTGGTGCCTGCTGTCTGCAAACCGCTTAAACTTCGGAAGAACCAGATCGTAGCTTCCCTGTCCCTTTCGGAACGGACGCATGAAATCATGTACTTCCTTTCTGCCGTCGATGCTGAGAACGACATTCCCCATCTCCCTGTTGCAGAATTCCATAATCTCTTCATTCAGAAGCACACCGTTCGTCGTCAGTGTAAAGCGGAAATTCTTGTCGTGCAGCTTCTCCTGCTCTCTTCCGTAGACCACCAGGTCCTTTACAACCTGCCAGTTCATCAGCGGTTCCCCGCCAAAGAAATCCACCTCAAGATTCCGTCTGGAACCGGAATTCTGAATCAGAAAATCAAGTGCTTTCTTTCCGACCTCAAAGCTCATGAGCGCACGTCTGCCGTGATACTCTCCTTCCTCAGCAAAACAGTAGCGGCAGGCGAGATTGCAGTCGTGGGCAATGTGCAGGCAGAGCGCCTTCACCACAGTCTTCCGCGCTTTGTGATCGATAATTGCCTTCTCGTAAATATCCTCCGTAAACAGTACTCCGGCTTCCTTAAGCTGACGGCATTCCTCCAGAGCTTCCTTAAGCTCCGCCTCCGGATAAGTGCCTCTAAGCTCCGTCACAGTCTCCTGCTCCGTCTTTCCCTGGTCAAGCAGTGAAATCACATCGTATACCAGCTCATCCACCACGTGAACAGATCCGCTGTTTACATCCAGAACAATGTTGTATCCATTATTTTTATACTGATGGATCACATCTGTACTCCTCTCTGTGTCATACCACAACAAAACACCTGATACGTCATATCAGGCGCGCAGTATTCCGTATTTCGTTTTGATATAACAGATAAGCAGCGAAGCATGTCCGCTGCTTATCTGGATAAAAATCTTATTTATGATTCTCGCATGTCTGGTTGCCCACTGTGCAGGATGTCTTGCAAGCGGACTGGCAGGATGTCTGGCACTCGCCGCATCCGCCCTTTTTCAGAGTATTCTGTAATGGTTTCGTATTCAATGTCTTGATATGCTTCATTGTTAGGTCTCCTTTTCTCTTTCTATTTTCCAGCGGACAGGTACACGCCCGGCCCGACTCTGCCTGTTATTGTATCACAGAATTTTTGAAAATAAAAGCACTTTCTGAAAAGAATTGTACATGCTTGTAAAATGCGGCCGCAGGCATTAAAATACCATCAGACAACATGATAATCACCCTCTCACAGAAAGGATTCCCTGATGAAAATACTGTTTCTCGGCGCCAGCAATACAGACTGCGGCCACTGCTTTACACCGGATAATCTTGGTAACGGTTATGTAAAATACACTGCCGGTCTTCTGCGCGATTCGTATCCCGGAACCTTTGATGACAGCTCTTTCATAAACGGAGGGACCGACGGTTTTACCTTTCCCCGCATCTTCCGGAAATGGGACGCGATGTACCGCTGCTGCCCCATCGATTTTGCCGTTATCTGCGGCGGAATCAATGAGGTCGGCATCATTATGAATACAGGGCTTTCGCGCAGCCAGGCCAGAGTGCTTCTGTCTGATTCGGCCGACTCACTTGAAAAGCTTCTGTCAGATCTTTTGAAGCAGGAAAATATGAAACACGTCTTCCTGTGTGAACCTTTCCTCTTCGATACACCTGCCTGCCTTCAGAACTGGATTCCTTACCTTACCAGGATGCGCACAATCATAAAGTCCGCCGTCTCACACATTCCGGCAAACCGTGTTACGTATATTGCCACGCAGGAAATGTTCGACGATCTGTGCCGGAAGTACAGCACAGCATCAGTCTCACCTGACGGAATCCATCTCTCTGAAGCGGGACACAGAGCCCTCGCCGAATTGCTTTTCGGGCAAATCTGTGATATGATGGGCACCATCAGCCGTTCCCAGGTTCCGGATTTGTCCGACTGCGGTGCGGATACTTTCTAATAAAAAGATATTGAAAATACATACAGATAACGGGTACTGAAATATGAATCGAAAAACTGCTGTCCTCGGACTTTTTTCTGCACTTGCAATTATTTTCGGCTATGTTGAAACACTGCTTCCGGTCTTTACCGGTATTCCGGGCGTAAAGCTGGGACTGGCCAATCTTGCTGTCCTCTTTATCCTGATGCGCTACTCGCTGCCGGAGGCACTGCTGGTCTCCATGATCCGTATTCTCGTCATCGGTTTTCTGTTCGGGAATATGTTCAGTCTCCTGTACAGCCTGGCAGGCGCCGTCTTAAGCCTTCTTGTTATGCTGCTTCTGAAAAAAAGCGGGCATTTCAGTATATTCGGCATCAGCATGGCAGGCGGTATCTCCCACAATATCGGTCAGCTTTTTGTGGCCATGCTTATTGTTGAAAACGTGAATCTGATTTACTATGTACCTGTCCTCCTGCTCTCAGGCATTCTCACAGGATTTGCAGTGGGCTGGCTGACGCGGGAGGTGGACAGACGGATTCCCGCGTGAGACACGCTTCTGAATAACGGCTTCGCAGTTTATCAGATGGGGCTTGTGCCCCACCTGATACAAGTAAGTCCTTACCCGCCACTTCATGCTCTGCGCATTTGTAGTGGGGGACTTACTTGATTCGGTTAAATCATAAATTCACTCGATCGGAGGTAAAGATCTGTATGAGACAGTTTCGCATCCTTTCTGCTTTTTCAGCGGTTCTCCTGATGATACTTCTCACAGGCTGCAGCGGTCCGTCCCGGAATCAGAAAGTCACTGACACCGGCTTTTTCTTTGACACCGTCGTATCTGTGACTCTTTACGGAGCGGAGAATGAGCCCCTTCTTGGGGACTGCTTTTCCCTAATGCGCGATTACGAAAATATGTTCAGCCGCACGAGAGAAAACAGCGATATCTGGAATATCAATCACAGCTGCGGCAAACCGGTGGAGGTTTCTGAGGAAACGGCTGCCCTGCTGCAGATGGCGAAGTATTATTATGAGCTGTCAGAGGGCGCATTCGACATCACTGTAGCACCTGTCGTCTCTCTCTGGGATTTTGCAGGTGAGAGCCCCCACACAGTTCCGTCTCGGGAAGAACTGAAAAAAGCGCTCAGCCATGTGGACTGCAGGAAGCTGGAAATTCACGGAACCACTGTCACTCTGAACGATCCGGAAGCTTCCATAGACCCGGGCGGAATTGCAAAGGGTTTTATTGCTGACCGTATCAAAGATTTTCTGGAGGATCAGGGCATAAAAAGCGGTCTGATCAGCCTGGGCGGAAATGTTCTGACAATCGGAACAAAGCCCGACAGTACGCCCTGGAATATTGCTATCCGCAAGCCATTCGGGGAAGCCTCTGAATCTGTCGCCACTGTCCGCACAGCCGGAGAATCCGTCGTCACTTCAGGCACATATGAGCGGTATTTCGAAGTCGACGGGACACTGTACCATCACATTCTGAATCCTGAAAACGGATGTCCGGCGGACAACGGACTTACAAGCGTCACCATCATCTCCGACTCCTCCGCCGCAGGCGATGCACTGAGCACGGCCTGCTTCGTTCTGGGGCCGGAAAAAGGCATGGCACTCGTCGAATCGCTGGAGAATACGGAAGCGCTCTTTATCACGGAGGATCTTTCCATGTATCAGAGCAGCGGCTTTGAGGCACAGTAAGTTTTTTTCTCCCTGTACTGGCTCGGCGTCATCCCGGTATACCGTTTGAAAATCCTGCTGAAATACTGTACATCCGGTATCCCTGCCTGTTTTGCCACCGTCTTGATCGGATTTCGTGACATGGACAGCAGCCCCTTCGCATGCTCAATCCGCCTTGACGTCACATATTCCGTGATCGTCATGCCAACCTCCCTGCGGAACAGGTTGGAGAGATAGGAGCCGTTTACACTCAGCACCTCTGAAAAATACTGCAGCGTCAGAGGCCTCTTCAGATCCGCATCCACGGCAAGGAGAATCTTCTGTACCAGGGACGAATATTCTCTGCTGTCTCTTTTCTGGTTCATGGTGCCATAGCTCTGTATTGCATTTTCCATTGCCATACTGCACTCATGAATACTCACGGCCCGTTCCACTGCACGGAGAAATTCTGCATGTATCACATCCATCATCGTTCCTGACATCTGCTCCTCTCTCATCATATACCGTATGATCCCCTCCACGGATACCAGATCATATTTATATTCCGTCAGACCATCCTCCAGGATGCCGCTGATCTCCAGAGCGTTTCTCTCATCAAAATACCGGCCCGCCTGATACACATTTCCCTCCCGAATGCAGAGTAGCATTTCTTCCAGAAGTAGATTTTTTCTGGCTTCAGCGCTGTCGCCTGCAGCTGCCCGTCCGTCATTTCCGGCGTATTCACCTGCCATTTTCGCCACCGTTCCCTTTCTTCGCATTTTCTTTCTTCCTATTATATCAAATCGTGTCATTTTTTGCAAAAAACAAATTTTGTACACTATAAAACAAAAATTATACGCTGAAAGATATCGGAAAAACTGGTATTCTAAGTCTAGTAAATTGTGCACATTGCCTAATTTTTAACAAGATGTTTGTTACAATTTTGACATTAGGAAACTGCACAAAAAAAAGATTAAGGAGGTTCCTATGAGTCCAAAAACATTTCGGGGCGGCGTCCATCCCGATGGACATAAGGATATGTCCAAAGGTCAGCCGGTAGAGGCGTATCTGCCCAAAGGTGATCTCGTCTTTCCAATCAATCAGCATATTGGAAAACCGGCAAAGCCAGTGGTTGCCAAAGGCGACAAGGTACTTGCCGGACAGATTATCGCAGAAGCCGACGGCTTCGTCTCCGCCAATATCATCAGCTCCTGCTCCGGTACTGTAAAAGCAATCGAGCAGCGCTACAATGCAGGCGGCGCCAGAGCCATGTGTATCGTCATTGAAAATGACGGTGAATACACCCTTGCACCCGGCATCGGAAAAACACGCAATGAAGGAACAGTTTCCAGTAAGGATATCCTTGACGCCATCCAGGCGGCAGGCATCGTCGGCATGGGCGGCGCCGGCTTCCCGACGCACGTCAAGCTTTCCTCCAAGAATCCGGAGGGCATCGACTATGTCATTGCAAACGGCGCAGAATGCGAGCCGTATATCACCTGCGATGACCGTCTGATGCAGAATGAGAACCGTGCGATCGTTGAGGGTCTGCGCCTTGTACTGCAGCTTTTCCCCAACGCCCAGGGTGTCATCGCCATCGAAGACAACAAGCCTGACGCGATCCGCGCCATGGAGGCTGTCTGCGCAGGCGAAAAACAGATTCACGTGCAGCCCGTTATGGCAAAATACCCGGAAGGCGGTGAGCGAAATCTGATTTCCGTAATCAGCGGACGCGATCTCCGTTTCGGACAGCTTCCCGCTGACGTGGGCTGTGTCGTATGTAATGTAAGCACGCTGAATGCCATCTACCACGCCGTACATAAATCCACTCCGCTGATGGAGCGTTATTTTACTGTCTCCGGTGATGCTGTCGCAAATCCGCGCACCATGGTTGTGAAGATCGGCACCAATTCTGCTGAGCTCATTGAAGCGGCAGGCGGCATCAAGCCGGGCTGCACCGTAAAGAAAGTGCTCAGCGGCGGACCGATGATGGGAATTGCCATGAGCTCTCTCGACGTTCCGGTCTGCAAAAACAATAATGCTCTGACCGTTCTCGCGGAGGATGAGGTTGAGCTGGCACAGGCGCAGGCCACATCATGTATCCGCTGCGGCCGCTGCACCCGCGTCTGTCCGATCCATCTGATTCCGCAGCTTATGGCTGATGCTGCCGAACGGAAGGATTATGAATCCTATGAAAAGAAATATTACGGTCTGGACTGTATCGCCTGCGGTTCCTGCAGCTATATCTGTCCGGCAAAACGTCCTCTGATGCAGCTCTTCAAAGAAACAAAGGGCGCAATCATGGCAGCAAAGAGAAAGTGAGGGGAAGGGCAAAATGAACGATAGATTACTGAATGTTTCTTCCAGCCCGCATATCAGGCATAAAATCACGACAGGAAGCGTCATGAGGGACGTTATTCTGGCGCTTATGCCTGCCACACTCTTCGGAGTATACCACTTCGGGCTGAATGCGCTGCTGATCATTCTTGTTTCCGTTGCTTCATCCGTTGCGACAGAATTTATTTTCGATCTAATTGCAAAAAAACCACAGACCTGGAAAGACGGAAGTGCGGTCCTCACGGGACTTCTTCTTGCACTCTCCCTCTCTCCGACGGTTCCGCTGTACATCCCGCTGCTGGGCGGCATCTTTGCAATTCTCTTTGTGAAGTGTCTCTTCGGCGGTCTCGGCAAGAACTTTATGAACCCGGCAGTGACGGCGCGCTGCTTTCTGCTGATTTCCTTCGGAAGTGCCATGACAAACTATGCCGTTGACGGTATGAGCTCCGCCACACCTCTGGCAGTGCTGCAGTCCGGTGGAACAGTCCGCTTCTCGGAGGTTCTGATCGGCAACAGCACCGGTGTCATCGGCTGTTCTGCCCTGGGTCTTCTGCTGGGAGCCATCTTCCTTCTTGCCACACGCGGCATTACGTGGGAAATTCCGGTTTCATGCATCGTTGTCTTCACGGCATTTATGGCGATTTTCGGCGGACAGGGCTTTGATCCGATGTTTCTGCTGACACATATCTGCGGCGGCGGTGTCCTGATGGGTGCGTTCTTTATGGCGACAGACCCTGTCACAAGTCCCGTCACTTCCAAAGGACATCTGATCTACGGTGCTGCCATAGGTCTTCTCGCCGGCCTGTTCCGCGTTTACGGCACAGCTCCGGATTCCTTCAGCTACGCGATCGTCATCTCCAACATGATCGTACCGTTTATCGACAAGCTCCCGGTACCGAAACCTCTCGGCTACAAGTCCACGGGAGAATACAAGGAATTTGAATTCCCGAAGGCTGCTGTAAATCTCTGCGTCATCACTCTCGTTGCCGGTTTTGCCCTCAGCGGTGTATTCATGATGACAAAAGACAAAATCGAAGAACAGCAGCTGGCAGCTCAGGCAGAATCCTACCGTGCCGTTTGTCCGGATGCTGAATCCTTTGTCTCTGACGAGACCATCGATGCTGCTGTGGAGGCCCTGGCAGGTGCTCCGTATGACACGGCAAAATACGGCAAGACATACATCAACGGTGTCTTCGTAGGACAGGCTGCGGACGGTTCAGCAGCAGGTTACGTGATCAGTGTGACCAGCGCAGACGGATTTGACGGCAATATCACACTGTCTGTCGGCATCGCCGGGGACGGTACAGTAAACGGCATCTCCTTCACAGAACTGAATGAGACAGCCGGTATGGGTATGCTCTGCGGCGAGGAAGCGTTCTACGGTCAGTTTGCCAATGTTCAGGTGGATCAGTTTAAGCTGAACAAGGCAGGCGGTTCTACTGCCGATGATGAGATTGACTCCGTATCCGGTGCATCCATTTCTTCCGGCGCTGTTGTCAATGCTGTCAATACTGCACTTGCGTTCTTCGCATCTGCAATTCAGTAAGGGAGGGTCGCGATTATGAATCGATATATGGAACGAATCTATAATGGTATTATCAAAGAGAATCCGTGCTTCATCCTGATGCTCGGCATGTGTCCCACCCTCGCAGTAACGACCTCTGCGGTAAACGGCCTTGGCATGGGACTCTCAACACTGGCCGTTCTGATTTTTTCAAACCTGATCATTTCTGTAATGAGAAACGTCATTCCGGATCAGGTACGTCTTCCGGCCTACATTGTCATTGTTGCATCGCTCGTTACAGTGGTTGACCTGCTTCTGCAGGCCTACGTCCCGTCTCTGTACAGTGCTCTCGGCATCTATATTCCTCTGATTGTCGTGAACTGTATTATTCTCGGACGTGCCGAAGCATACGCCAACAAGGTAGGCCCCGGCCTGGCAGTTTTTGACGGAATCGGCATGGGCCTTGGCTTTACCATTGCCCTGACCATCATCGGTATCGTGCGTGAGCTTCTCGGCGCAGGTTCTGTATTTGGTCTCACTATTCTTCCGGAATCTGTTCCGGCCATCGCCATCTTTGTCAAGGCTCCGGGAGCATTCCTCGTTATGGCAATTCTCGTTGCCATCCTGAACGCATGCAATATCAAGACGTCTGCCAATAAAAAGGTAGAGGGCTGTGACGGATGCTGTGCACACTGCAGCAAATCCTGTAATACAGATGGAAAGGAGGAAGCAGTTAAATGAGTAATAATTCTCTGATATTAATTATTGTCACAACGGCGCTGGTCAACAACGTCGTACTGAGCCAGTTCCTTGGCATCTGTTCATTCCTCGGAGTGTCGAAGCAGATCAAGACATCCGCCAGCCTCGGCGGCGCCGTAATCTTCGTCATGGCTATCTCCTCTGCTGTTGCCAACCTGCTCTACAACTTTATTCTCGAGCCTCTCCATCTGGAATACCTGGAGACAATTGTTTTCATTCTGGTTATTGCAGCCCTTGTTCAGATGGTGGAAATGTTCCTGAAGAAAACTTCACCGGCCATCTATCAGGCTCTTGGAATCTTCCTGCCCCTGATCACAACAAACTGTGCGGTGCTCGGTGTCGCAATTCAGAACGTCCAGAATGAATACACATTTGCAGAAAGCGTAACAGCCGGTGTCGGCACTGCTGTCGGCTACACGATCGCCATTGTTCTGCTTGCAGGTATCCGTGAGCGCATCGATGAATCCAGTATCCCGGCTCCGTTCCGCGGTGCTCCCGTCGTCCTGCTCTCCGCTGCTCTGATGGCAATTGCTTTCATGGGCTTCGGCAGCCTGTCACTGTAAAGGAGGGAAATTATGCAGTCAATTATTATTGCCACCGCTGCGGTGGGTATTATCGGCCTCCTGATCGGTCTGCTGCTGATTATGGTCGATAAGAAATTTAAGGTTGAAGTAGATGAAAAAGAAATTGCTGTCCGTGAATTTCTCCCCGGCAACAACTGCGGTGCCTGTGGATACGCGGGCTGTGATGCCATGGCAGCTGCCATCGCCAAAGGTGAGGCTCCCGTAAACGGATGTCCTGTGGGCGGAACTCCTGTGGCAGAACAGATTGCCCACATTATGGGTGTGGAAGCTGACGAGACGACAAAGGAGGTTGCTTTTGTCAAGTGCTCCGGTTCCTGCGACAAGGTCGTTCAGAAGTCCAATTATGTCGGCATTCATGACTGTGCCTCTGCTGTCGCCAGCGGACTTTCCCCGTGGGCATGTGACTACGGATGTCTCGGTTTCGGTTCCTGTGCCGCTGTCTGCCCCTTCGATGCAATCACTGTCATTGACGGTGTCGCTGTGGTAGACCGTGCGAAATGCCGCACCTGCGGAAAATGTGTGGCTGTCTGCCCGAAGCACCTGATCGAGATCATTCCGGATGACTCTGCGTACGCTGTGTCGTGCTCCAATCGTGACCGCGGACCGGCCGTAAAGAAAGTCTGCAGCACAGGCTGTATCGGCTGTAAGCTCTGCGAAAAGCAGTGCGAGAATGATGCTGTTCACGTTGAAAACAACGTGGCATCCATTGATTATTCCAAGTGTACAGGATGCGGAAAATGCCATGACAAATGTCCGGCCGGCATTATCCAGAAGAGATCATAACCGGATCAGAGATATCATATTTCTCCGGAATCTTAAGCTGAATCAAGGCATATAAAAGGCTGCCGTGAAGATGATTCTGAAAGTTTTCATGCTTCATTCATCTTCACGGCAGCCCTTTTTATGGCTTTTAAGTAAGTCCCTGCACGCCGCTTAATGCTCTACGCATTTGAAGTGGGGGACTTACTCGATTCGGTTAATCTCATACCAGCGTATCTCATTTGCCTCCAGCGACAGGTCAAAGTGTACTCCGTTCTCCGTGTAAACCGTCGTCTTCTGCGGCTCATACGTATTGTTTACGACACAGTATTTTCCATTCTTTTTGTACGCGTGTACTTCTGCGTTGTAATTTGTACTGTACCACTCCAGAAGATGATCTTCACTGTGACTGCTCCAGAGGACAGCCCTGTGGAACAGTCGGCTGTTCTCAAAACTGTATGGAAGACCGCTGATGTAGACAGCGCGCCCTGCGCCGAACTCATTTACTGCAAGCTGTACTTCCTTCTCTCTCTGCACGAGAACTGTGGCGCTTTCCAGCGCATATACGTTCTTCTTTCCTTCTCCGAAGTCAATCCTCTCTCCGGCATCCCCGGTGATAAAATGTGGATGTTCCTCCCAGTTATATTTGTCATACCCCAGTGTAAAGCCGCGCTCCAGCTCCACGCCGAATACATTTGCAAGCTGCAGATAATGTCCCTGGTACTGATGGCCGGAGGGTTCCCCGATACCAATGATTCCGCCTCCGTTCCACACAAATCTGCGGATCATGGATGTGATCCGGGGATCACTCCAGTACTCACCGCCCGTATGCGCTGTATCTCCGTCACCCACATTCACAAGTACGTCTGTCTCATCCAGCAGTGAAGGATTCTCAAGCAGATCTTCAAAGCTGATAAAACTTACGTCGAAGGGCGCACCGGAAAGCATTTCGATCACACCGGCATACGAATAATTCTGCTTCTGATACAGTGCATGATGTACCATATGACAGCCCCAGGCTCGCATTTTGCCCCAGCAGTTCAGCACAGCCACACGTCTGATACAGTGAGGAGTCGTTCCTTTTATATTGTCATACAGTGTGCGGAACTCATCACAGACCGACTCCACATAGTCAACAAACTCCGGAAAATCCAGTGCCAGCTTCAGGTATCCTCCGTATCCGATCCTGTCAATGGGACTTCGAAGAATCGCCCGTCTCGCCGTCACCCAGTTGATTTTCGCTTCTTTTACAGGATCTCCGCCTTCATGGAACGTATCCGGGAAGAAATACGGAAGGAGTCTGCCTTCTGTATATCTGACGCCTTTAATATCGCTGATCAGGCGGAGTGTGGAGCCATTTCCCACGCTTCCCACCACTGCGTCGATCCCGAGCGTCGGGAATGTCTCCAGAAACGGTTCTGTGCCGATCCAGTGATCCCCGAGAAACATCATAGCCTCCAGCCCGCACTCATGGGTGATCTCCACCATCTCTCTGATGATCTTTGCCACCTCACGTCTCTGAAAATCCTGGAAATCACGGAATTCTTTTGACGGGATACGGTACTGCCCGTTGTAATATCCCTGGTCAATGATATATTCCGGGCGGAAGGGATAGCCCGCTTCACGCTCAAACTGCTCAAGAATATAAGGGCTGACTGAGGCTGAATACCCATACCAGTCCACATATTTTTCGCGTGCCAGCTCGTCAAACAGCAGTGTAAACTGATGGAAGAACGTGGTGTATCGGATCACATTCACGTACGGATGCTCCGCGATAAATCTGCGGAGCCGCTCCATTGTAAACGCATGGGTATGGGGCTGGCGTACATCGAAAGTCATCTGGTGTTCCACACCCTGCCAGTCGTTTGTCACAGCATTGTACATGTGCACCGGGTCCCACATGATATACGCGAGAAAACTGACCGTATACTCATGGAATGGTCTGGCACAGATTTTCACTTCCCCGCTCTCCTCGTCATAGCTCCACTCCTCAGTGGAAACCACACTGCCTTCTGTGCGGTCCACAACCTCCCACCACCGCTTTATGTCATCTCTCGTATTCGGTGAGAGCATATCAGGGTACAGTCCCTTCATCAGGGGCACCGAAAGCTGTTCGTCATGGGCACAGTAAAAGGGTGTCATGATATAGACCTGCTGAATCTCCTCCGGATGCTTTCTCGCCCAGTCGTTATCCTTTCTTGTGGTATAGTACGTGGCATAGACTTTCGCATCTGTCTCCCGCAGCTCCTGCGGAAATTCTGTGCCGTCACAGTCTCTCAGTGCATCCGCTCCCCACCGCTCCATTAGCTCCAGCGTCTGTGGTACCACATCAATATCCGTCGGTATCGTTACTCTCCCTCTTGTTTTCGCCATTTCTTACTCCCTCCCCGTATCCTATATATTTCGCCTTTGTGTTGCCCCGTATACACCGCCTCAGGGTATGATGCCCGGACATTTTCTGTCGGCGCATCATGGCGGATATCCAGTCTGCACCTCATGTTCTGCAGCAAAAAGAGGATACTGCAGAATAACACTCGCACAATAGATTTTGTTCTGATTGTGTTTTCTCGTATTCTGCGGTATCCTCCTGGTTTTACGCGGCTGATATATAATTATTCGTATCTGTCATTATCTTAGCAGACGCTTTATTCTTCGTCTTTCTGACGAGCTGCAATCTCTCTCTCCTGTACATCATTCGGAGCCTGCTCATAGCGTGCAAACTCGTAAGAATATGTCCCGCTTCCTCCTGTCATGGAGCGAAGCTGTGTGGAATATCCGTACAGCTCTGACATCGGGATGTCTGCCTCTACAATGGTATTGCCCTTATGATCCGGATTCATACCAAGCACACGGCCTCTTCTCTTATTCAGGTCGCCCATAACGTCACCGGTAAACTTATCCGGAACCGTAACTTTCATTGATGCGATCGGCTCAAGCAGAACCGGGCTTGCTTCCATAAAGCCTTTCTTGAATGCCTGACTGGCAGCCGTCTTGAATGCCATCTCAGAGGAATCTACCGGATGGTAGGAACCATCGTAAAGAACAGCCTTGACACCGACTACCGGGTATCCTGCAAGAGGTCCCTTCACGCAGGAATCCTGAATACCCTTCTCAACTGCCGGGAAGTAGTTCTTCGGAACGGCTCCGCCCACTACTACCTGCTCAAACTCGTAAGCTTTATCGAGTGTATCAAGCGGTGAGAAACGCATCTTAACGTGTCCGTACTGTCCGTGTCCGCCGGACTGCTTCTTGTACTTGGAATCAACGTCAGAACTCTTACGGATCGTCTCACGGAACGCTACCTTCGGCTTCTCAAGATCAACGTCTACTTTATACTTTGTGAGAAGCTTGCTGGCAATAATATCGAGATGCTGATCTCCCATACCGTACAGAAGTGTCTGACGGTTCTCTCCGTCATTTACAACCTTCATGGTCAGGTCTTCCTGTGCCATCTTTGCCAGTGCCTGAGCAACCTTATCTTCCTCGCCCTTCACTTTTGCCTTATATCTCTTGTATGTATACGGAACCGGTGCATCGATCTTGCCGTATGCAACAGGCGTAGCCTTTGTGGAAAGTGTGTCGCCTGTGGTAGCATTCAGCTTGCCGATTGCTCCGATATCACCTGCATGAAGCTCTTTTACCTCAACCGGTTTGCTGCCTTCCATGACGTAGAGCTTGCTGATTCTGTCCTCTGTATCTTTCGCTTCGTTGTAAAGTGTGTCATCGCTCTTAATAACGCCGGATGCCACTTTGATCATGGAATACTTACCGATAAACGGATCCACCAGCGTCTTCCAGATGTATGCAGATTTTGCCTTTGCGAAGTTGTAATCTGCCTCAAATACTTCCTTTGTCTTCATGTTGACACCGGCGATTTTGCGCGCTTCCGGTGACGGCATATAGCTTACGATGTCATCAAGGAGAATCAGAATACCCTGAAGATTTACGGTAGCACCCATTGTAACCGGTACGATGGATCCATCTGCCACGTTGGCATGAAGTGCAGCCATAATCTCAGCCTCAGAGAACTCCTCGCCGCTGAAGTAGCGGTCCATGAACTCTTCACTGGTCTCTGCGACAGCTTCCATCAGATTCTCTCTGTATTTGTCAAGATATTCTCTGGAGTAATCCGGGATTTCACACTCCACCTTTTCCTGCTTGTTCACGTATCTTCTGGCTGCCATCTTCACTACGTTTACGTAGCCCACGAATTTCTCATTTTCACGGATCGGAAGATGGATCGGTGCAATTTTCTTTCCGTAGAGCTCTGTCAGATCCTCCACAACCTGACGATAGCTTGCGTTGTCATAGTCCATATTGGAAACATAGAAGAATCTCGGAAGCTTATATTTCTCGCAGAGCTCCCATGCCTTCTGTGTACCTACTTCCACGCCGCTCTTGCCGTTTACCACGATAACAGCAGCATCTGCTGCTGCAGCAGCTTCCTCAGCCTCACCTACAAAATCGAAATAGCCCGGTGCATCAAGAACATTAATCTTCGTGTCTCCCCAGATAATCGGAACCATGGATGTGCTGATTGAAAATTTTCTCTTGATTTCCTCTTTATCAAAATCGCTGATGGTATTTCCTTCTGCGACATTTCCCAGCCTGCTCGTAATGCCTGACAGATATGCCATTGCTTCTACAAGACTTGTCTTTCCTGCTCCACCGTGTCCCAGAATAACGACGTTGCGAATCTTGTCTGTTGTGTAAACATTCATAGCTTTTTCCTCCAATACTAGTTAGTCCGTGCGGGATAAATACTTTTCGATCATAATGACAAGTATGCATTAACCCTCAGATAGATATATTCTACTAAAATTACACAAATAGTTCAAGCATTTTATTCATTTTTAACAACAATTTTATTTTTTCCGCTTTAAAGTATTAAAGCCTTTGACATTATTTTTATTTAATAGTAAAATGTCCATGTGTTTTCTACAATAAAATGACTGAAGAGGTTATTAATTATGAATCTGAACACCTTTGGTTTTATCGGTCTGGGGCTGATCGGCGGTTCTCTTGCAAAGTCACTGAAGCGGGTCTCTCCTGACTGTACAATTATGGCATATGCAAGGACACAGCGCACTCTGACCATGGCGCTGGAGGAGCATGCAATCGACTTTGCGTGCCAGTCTCCGGAGGACCCTCAGTTTGCACAGTGCGACTGCATTTTTCTCTGCGCTCCCGTCGGAAGCAATATTGAATCTCTGAAGCATCTGAAAGACGTTGTCAGGCCAGACTGTATTCTCAGCGATGTCGGCAGCGTAAAGACAGATATTCATCTTGCAGCAGAAGAAATGGGCCTGAACGGTCGGTTTATCGGCGGTCACCCGATGACCGGCTCGGAGAAGTCCGGATTTGAGCACGCCAACGCTCATCTTTTTGAAAATTCTTATTATATTATTACGCCATCCTCCGGTACGCGGGAAGATAAAATTGAGGACTGCCGGGAGCTGGCCGCTGCAGTCGGTGCCATTCCTGTGGTACTGGACTATCGACAGCACGATTTTATCACTGCGGCCATAAGCCATCTCCCCCATGTCATCGCCGCCTCACTCGTCAATACGGTGCATGATCTGGATACACGGGATGAACTGATGAAGATGCTCGCCGCAGGCGGTTTCAAGGATATTACGCGCATTGCCTCCTCCTCTCCGGAAATGTGGGAGCATATCTGCCTTGCCAACAATGACAATATTTCCAGAGTCATGGATACATTTATCCGACAGATGGAGGATGCCAGAAACCAGATGCAAAAGGGCAACGGAGCCGCAATCAATAGAATTTTTGAGAAATCCCGTGATTACCGCGATTCCTTCTCTTCCACACCGCTTGGTTCCATCAAGAAGACATACCGTATCTTCTGCGATATTGTGGATGAATCAGGTGCCATTGCCACCATTGCCACCACACTGGCAGTCAATGGTATCAGCATCAAAAACATCGGCATCGTACATAACCGCGAATTTGACGAGGGCGTTCTGCAAATTGAATTCTATGAAGAGGAGCCCTCACTCAGGGCTGCTGAGATACTGCGTCAGCACAGATATCAGGTCTGGGTGCGGTAATCACCCAAAAATGCGCAGAAAGGATTATAAGAATTATTATGATTATCAGACATACATCCTCACCTCTGAAAGGTGAGCTTTCCATACCGGGAGACAAATCCATCTCCCACCGCAGCATTATGCTCGGCGCTCTCTCTGACGGGCTCACCGAGGCAACAAACTTTCTCACAGGCGCTGACTGTCTTTCTACCATCTCCTGTTTCCGGCAGATGGGGATTGAAATTGAGCAGTCCGGCTCCCACGTCCTTGTCCGCGGGAAAGGGCTCCACGGTCTCAAGGCTCCGTCCGCCGTCCTGGACGCCGGCAACAGCGGTACGACCGTGCGGCTGCTCTCCGGTATTCTTGCAGGTCAGCCCTTTACCTCCGTTATTACAGGAGATTCCTCTATCCAGAAGCGGCCGATGAAACGCATCATGACACCGCTTCAGCTGATGAATGCGCAGATTCACTCTGTCAACAACAACGGCTGTGCCCCCCTTGAAATCAGCAGCGCAAATCTTCGTGCAGTTGATTACAGTTCCCCGGTTGCCTCTGCTCAGGTAAAATCCTGTATCATGCTTGCAGGTCTTTACGCAGACGGTATCACCTCAGTGACAGAGCCTGTCGTCTCCAGAAACCATTCTGAACTGATGCTGCGCTATTTCGGCGCTGAGGTCTCCACCTGCGGCCGTACCGTATCCGTAAAGCCGGAGCCTGTCCTGACAGGCCAGAAGGTCAACGTGCCGGGAGACATTTCTTCCGCAGCATACTTTATTGCTGCCGCACTGCTTGTCCCCGGCTCCGAAGTACTCCTGCGCAATGTCGGCATCAATCCCACACGTGACGGCATGCTGCGCGTCTGCAGCGCCATGGGCGCGGATATTACACGCGTAAATGAAGATCTCAGCGGTGCGGAGCCCTGTGCTGATCTCCTGATCCGCAGCAGTGCCCTGAAAGCCACCGTCATAGAGGGAGAGATCATTCCGACACTGATTGACGAGCTGCCTGTCATTGCGGTTCTCGCCGCGTTTGCCGACGGCACCACGATCATCCGTGATGCCGCTGAGCTTAAGGTAAAGGAATCTGACCGTATTGCTGTGATGACCGAAAATCTGAAGCGCATCGGCTGTGATGTGGAAGCAACAGATGACGGCATGATCATCCACGGCGGAAAAATGCTTCACGGTGCAGCCATCGACAGCCGGAAAGACCACCGCATCGCCATGAGCTTTGCTGTCGCTGCACTTGCCTGTGACGGAGAGATGAATATTCAGGACGGAGACTGCGTAAAAATCAGTTATCCAGGCTTCTACGAAGATCTGAACAGCCTTGTGCAGCCATGATACTGTCATTGAGGGACTGATCTCATCGCTGCGGTCACAAATTTATTCAACCGTAATACAGCCATTCTCCGACATACAGATGGTGCTGCTGTAATACAGCTTCGCAGCGCGCTCCAGGTACAGCGTGTCTCTCACACCCGCCATCTCGTAGGGCGAGTGCATCGCAAGCTGCGGAAGTCCGATATCGACAGCCCGCAGCGATACCTGCGTATTGGAAATATTGCCGAGTGTGGAGCCACCTGCCATGTCGGAACGGTTCGTAAATATCTGATACGGCACTTGTGCCCTGTCACAGATGGTGCGGAATATGGCTGTACTGATGCCGTCCGTTGTATACTTCTGGGCGGCATTATATTTGATCACAATACCGTGGTTCATCTGAGGCCGATTGACCGGATCTGCAAGCTCAGCATGATTCGGATGTACCGCGTGGGCATTATCCGCTGATATCATAAAGCTGCCTGATACGGCGGCAAAATGTTCTTCTCTTGTTTTTCCGCTGGCCAGACTGATCCGATACAGCGTATCTTTCAGAAATGTGGATGCAGCGCCCTGTCTTGACACACTCCCTGTCTCCTCGTTATCAAACGCACAGAATACAGCAGCATTCTTTCCAGGTTTTGCTTCCAGAAAGCCTCTCAGTGATCCAAAGACGCACTGCAGGTCATCGAGACGCGGGCTGGCAATAAACTCTCTCTCATTCCCCCAGAATGTACCCTTCTGCCTGTTGTACAGGAAAAGGTCTGATCCAAGTACCTGTTCCGGTGCCGTGCCTGCCTCGCTGGCGATCAGTTTTCCAAAACTGTCCTTTGCCAGCTCATCTCCGAACACGGGACACATATCCTTCTGTGCATTATACGTATAGCCGTCATTTGCATTGCGGTTCATATGAATTGCAACATTCGGAATCATCAGAAGATCCCTGTCCACATTGATCAGCACCTGATGAATTCCCTGCTCATCCTGCACCAGAACCCTGCCTGCCACAGACAGCGGTCGATCAAACCATGGTGCACAGAGCATTCCGCCGTACTTCTCCACGTTCAACTTCGTATATTTTCCATCAGCCTGCATTTCCGGCTGTTCTTTTACTTTAAATGACGGAGAATCCGTATGGCTGCAGATCAGCTGAAATCCTCCGAATTCTCTCTCCGGAATCTGAAACGCGATCAGAGAGGATCCGTTTCTCGTCACATAGTATCTGCCCCCCGGCGTAATCTGCCAGCAGTTCTGTTCTTCCAGTGCTGTGAATCCTTTTTCTTCCAGCATCCCGGCAATATTTTTCACCACGTGAAAACAGCTGGGGCTGTTCTCAATAAACCGGAGTAGCTTTTCTGATTCTTCATAAAACTCTTTCATTCTTTTCCTCCATTTTCCTTTAAGATCTGCTTTCTGTCTCCACAGTTTCATGCGACAGATACATGATCGGGTGTACAAAAGCGGACAGCCGGATTTCACCGGAAACGTGCCCGCTTTTATGTCCTGTTTTTTAATTATCCATCTCGTAATCCGGCATTTCCCGAATGGTTACCGGTATTCCTTCGTTTCCTCGAATCCGGATCCTTCTATATCCAGACCCAGCTTTCCGGCTTTTTCTCCGTTCCAGCACAGCACGCCGTCATCCTCTGCAGCTATACAGCCGGATTTTACATGGGATTCATCCAATCCGATGACGGGAATACCGACCTCATCGGCATACGCACAGAGAGTCTGTATAAGACTGTCTACCGTATCATCCTCCATACAGAATACACAGTCAACAGCTCCGACCAGCTCTGAAGCCGCAAGGTCAATGTCAATCTCGTCCAGAATTTCCACTGAAGATACATTGATTCCAAGCTCTTCTGCAAGAGTTGTGTACACCTCGATCTGTTCATCTGCCTGGTCATTGTCTGCGGAATAGATCACACCGACACTTGTGGCGTCAGGGAAAAGCACCTGCAGGACCGTAAACTGTGATTTCAGGGCGTCCTCAGACCACATTGCAGCCTTATCTTCCCTGCTTTCTGATTCGATCTCGAATTCAGTCTCTGTTTCTTCCGTCTCTGGCTCGGTCTCGGATTCGGTCTCTGTTTCTTCTGTTACTGACTCGGTCTCGGATTCGGTCTCTGTTTCTTCCGTCTCTAACTCGGTCTCGGATTCGGTCTCTGTTTCTTCCGTCTCTGGCTCGGTCTCGGATTCGGTCTCTGTTTCTTCCGTCTCTGACTCGGTCTCGGATTCGGTCTCTGTTTCTTCCGTCTCTGGCTCGGTCTCGGGTTCGGTCTCTGTTTCTTCCGTCTCTGACTCGGTCTCGGATTCGGTCTCTGTTTCTGTCTCAGTCTCGGATTCTGCCTCCGTTTCTGTCTCTGCTTCCGGATCAGTCTCACTGAATACTTCCGACAGTGATGCTTTCACTCGCTCAACAGTCCTTGTTTCTTCTGTACCCATTTCCGTTTTTGTAAGAAATTCGGTTCTGACATAAGCTTCCATTACTTCTTCTTCGTTCATAAACCGGATCTTTGACCATCCTTCGTCTGACTGCTCCAGTACAAGGACAGGTTCTCCTGTTTTCAAAGTAACAATAACTTCTGCTTCTGTGGATTCGTCTTCTCTTGCATTGACAGAATCTGATGTAGAATACAGATTTTCAAAGGAAGTCAGGAACTCTGTTTTGACGTAACCGCAGGAAATACCATTATCATCCTCGTATCCAATCTGGCTCCACTCATCAGAACTGTCTGTAATCACAATCTGCATGCCGACAGTCAGCAGTGCCTGGATGTCCGACTCCGTCGAAGGATTACTGCGCACATTCACTCTGTCATTAATGACAGCCACACCAGTGAGCTGCGACGCTGAATTTTCTGACGTTCCTTCACTCTCTGTTTCTGTCTCGGACTCCATTTCCACAGCCTCTGATTCTGTTTCTGTCTCTGTTTCCGTCTCTGTTTCTGTCTCTGTTTCCGTCTCTGTTTCCGTCTCCACAGTCTCGCTCTCTGCTTCTGTCTCGGATTCCGTCTCCAAAGCCTCGCTCTCTGCTTCTGTCTCGGATTCCGTCTCCAAAGCCTCGCTCTCTGCTTCTGTCTCGGATTCCGTCTCCAAAGTCTCGCTCTCTGCTTCTGTCCCGGATTCTGTCATGTCAGTCCTGCTCTTTGCTTCTGTTTCAGCAGTCTCTGACTCTGTCTGCCCCTGGGGCCGTGTCTCACCAGCCCCGTCATTCTGACTCTGTGTCTGACTTACGATTCCACTCTGTCCAACAGTCTCACTCTGCGGCTGACCTTCTGTCTGGGTCAGAGACTGTGTTTCACTCTGCAGACCCATCTTCTGCCCATTATTCTTGTCCTTATTTTTCTCTTTTTTTGTAGATTTTGTCTCCGGCTCAGTATCTTCCTCAGTCTCCGCTTCCCCGGCTTTTTCAATAAATGCGGCTTCATCGGCCTGCTCGCTCACATTTTCAGACTCATCTTCCACCAGAAGTTTGCCATTGGAAGCATTTACGGTTGTCCCTGAAGAGCCTCCTTTTGCTGCGATCTGAATCTCCATCTCTTCTGCTGTAAGCTGAGTCTCACTTTCCTTCTCAGTCTCAGAGCCTGTCTCCGACTCCGTCTCAACGTCCACTGTCAGATCTGTCTCTGATTCTGTTTCCACAATCACCTGTATATCCGAAACTGTGACAGAATCCGTCTCTTTTCGCTCTTCTTTTTTCCCGCATCCGCTGACACAGCTCATCACCATTGCCGCACCAAGCAGTGCCGTAAGTACCTTATATTTCATGGGCTTCCCCCTTTCACTGTACGCATCTGCGCTGTCTGCGAGGAACATATTCATAAATATCAGAAAGCGCCCCAGTAAAACCTGAGGCGCCAACAGTCATCAGTTCTCTTTTACATCCTTAATACTGAAGCTCATTCTTCCCATCTTGTCTTTTCCAAGGCAGACAACCTTCACCTTGTCTCCAAGCGTCAGAACGTCCTCGACACGGTTGATTCTTTCCTTCGCAATCTTGGAAATATGAACCATACCCTCTTTGCCCGGGGCAAATTCTACGAATGCGCCAAACTCCTTGATGCTGACAACCTCTCCGCTGAAAATCTGTCCTGCTTCAAAATCAGTAACGATAATGCGGATCATTTCTGCTGCTTTATCCATCATCTCCTGATCAGTTCCGCAGATGGATACGAAACCGTCATCATTGATATCAATTTTCACACCAGTGCGCTCAATAATCGTGTTGATCGTCTTGCCGCGCTGTCCTACCACATCACCGATCTTCATCGGGTCAATCTGCAGCTGAATGATCTTCGGCGCATACTTGCCTACTGTCGGTCTCGGCTCAGAAATACACGGCATCATAACTTCTTTGAGGATATACTCTCTTGCTTCATGCGTTCTTGCAATCGCCTCTCTGACGATAGGCTCAGTCAGACCATGGATCTTAATATCCATCTGGATTGCAGTAATACCGTCAAGTGTACCGGCTACCTTGAAGTCCATATCGCCAAAGAAGTCCTCCAGGCCCTGGATATCTGTCAGAACAATGTAATCATCGTCTGTCTCACCTGTCACAAGACCACAGGAAATACCTGCAACCATCTTCTTGATCGGAACACCTGCAGCCATCAGCGACATCGTAGATGCACAAACACTGGCCTGAGAAGTGGAACCGTTGGACTCAAAGGTCTCAGATACCGTACGGATTGCATACGGGAACTCCTCCTCTGACGGAAGAACCGGAATCAGTGCTTTCTCTGCAAGAGCTCCATGTCCGATCTCTCGGCGTCCCGGACCGCGGCTGACCTTCGTCTCACCCACAGAGTAGGCCGGGAAATTATAATGGTGCATATAGCGCTTGCTGGTAATATTCTCATCGAGACCATCCACCTTCTGCACCTCAGAAAGCGGAGCAAGGGTTGTAATCGTACAGATCTGTGTCTGTCCGCGTGTAAACATGGCAGAACCATGAACTCTCGGGATCAGATCCACTTCTGCTGCCAGCGGACGAATCTGTGTGATTGCACGGCCATCCGGACGTTTGTGGTCCTTCAGGATCATCTTGCGGACAGTCTTCTTCTGATACTGGTACAGCGCTTCCGGCAGAAGTGCAAGCCATTCCTCGTTGTCTGCAAAAGCTTCCTCGAGCTTTGCGGATACCTGTCGGATATTCTCTTCGCGAACCTGCTTCACATCTGTGAATACGGCTGTCTCCATCTCTTCCGGTGTAACAATCTGCTTCATCGCCTCAAACAGCTCATCCGGAATCGCACAGCTCTCATACTCGTGCTTCGTTTTTCCTACTTCTGCAACCATTTTCTTAATAAACTCAATGATCTCGAGGTTAACCGCATGGCATTTATAGATTGCATCGATCATCACATCGTCTTTGATCTCATTGGCACCGGCTTCGATCATAATGACTTTCTGGCCTGTGGAAGCTACCGTAAGCTGAAGGTCACCGTTATCCCACTGCTCCTGAGACGGATTGATAATCAGTTCTCCGTTCACAAGACCCATCTGTGTCATTGCACACGGACCGTCAAAGGGGATATCAGAGATAGCTGTGGAAATCGCAGCTCCAAGCATTGCAGTCAGCTCCGGACGGCACTGCGGATCTACGGACATAACCATGTTGTTCAGAGTAACGTCGTTGCGGTAATCTTTCGGGAACAGAGGACGCATAGGACGGTCAATGACACGTGATGTCAAAACTGCATTCTCAGATGCCTTCCCCTCTCTCTTGTTAAAGCCTCCCGGAATTTTTCCTACGGAATAAAATTTCTCTTCGTATTCTACACTGAGCGGGAAGAAATCAATTCCCTCTCTCGGCTTCTCTGACGCCGTAGCAGTAGACAGGACCGTCGTGTCACCGTAATGCATAAGCGCACATCCGTTTGCCTGAGCGCCCACACGTCCCACATCAACTGTAAGCGTCCTGCCCGCCAGCTCCATTGAAAATATCCTTTGCATTTGCTTCTTCTCCTTCTTATAGTCCATTTTTATTCATACTGTCTTATTATAACTCATCCCGCGCAAAAAAGCATCATTAAATTGCGTAAAAGGAGAAAAAGGTGAGGTGGGGTTTGAAGCCTGCCGCAACCCCTCAGTCGGCGCAGTGCAAACTCTGACCAAAAGGCGCCACCGCTTGCGGGGGAGCTGTCTGTGAGCGATAGCGA
>SFEV01000117.1 GCA_004557975.1 Lachnospiraceae bacterium | reverse complement strand
GGAAAAGGTAAAGTTCAGCTTCTGGGAACGGTACGACGCAAATCATACGGTGGTACGGTTTGCTACCAGCTGGGCAACCAGAAAAGAGGATATTGATCAGCTTATGGAGCTGCTTTCCTAGGCAGAAAGTGGCTGCCTGAATACTGCACGAAAACGTATCTGTTTTTTTCATCACAGAATGTTCACATAATCCGGTGTTTGATTTCAGGTTGATTTAAAGTTTAGAAAGTATACTGGAACAAAAACAGATAATGGAAGGTATTTGGTGTAAGCTTTCGGTTGTCTGAGATCAGAAAAAGGATGTGTACAGGATGAAAAAAAAGTATATTGCGGTATTTCTTGGTGTTACGCTTGGGATGACAGCTTTAACCGGATGCGGCGGACAGAGTGCTGCAGTGACGGAAAATGCCTCGGAATCAACAGAAGCCACGGATGCAGATGATTCCGAAAAAACAGGTTATGGAATGGAAGCAGACGTCTATGGAGAGGTCAGTGCTGTGGGAGACCATACTATAACAATAAAGGTTGGTACGATGAAGCAGGGGATGCGTCAGGAAAACAGAGGAGATACTGGCGATGAGCAGGCTCCGGAAACGCAGAGTACAGGGGAATCCGGCGATGGCAGTAATGCAGAACCGGGACAGAAACGGGGATTTTTTTCTCAGCTGGAATTAACCGGTGAGGAGCAGGAAATCACATTGACGGATTCCACTGTTATTACACGCATGGGAATGGGCGGCAGGATGCAGATGCCGGAAGATGGGCCGATGCCGGAAGACGGACAGATGCCGGAAAAACCGGAGAAAGGTGATATGCCGCCAACCGGAGATGGTGAAGGATTTCTGGAAGGTGAAGCCGGTTCCGGATATCCGGACAGGGGAACAGGTGAAAAACCCCAGAGAGAAACAGAGGAAATTACTCTTTCCGATCTCTCAGAGGGAGATACGGTTGCTATAATGTTTGATGAGGATGGAAATGCAGCCAGCATTATGGTCATGGGCATGTCAGGTGGAGCACCATCGGAGCAGCCGGAACAACCGCTGGATGGGGTGGACAGCTATGAAGCAGTAAATGCCTGTACTTCTGACACAGAGTTTGACGGAGATACGATCACATCTTCCGGGACAGACGAAAATGCGCTTCTCATTTCAGATGGGGCTGCTGTTCGTATGACAGATGTAACGGTTTCGCGCATTTCTTCAGACAGTACCGGTGGTGATCTGTCCAGCTTTTACGGTGTGGGTGCTGCCATTCTGGCAACAGATGGAACCGCGTATATCAGTGACAGTTCCATTGATACAAATGCAGCCGGAGCGGCAGGGATATTTGCTTATGGCGATGGTACGGTCTACGCTTCGGGAACAGAAATAGTTACACAGAAGGACACCTCAGGCGGCCTGCACGTGGCAGGGGGAGGAACGCTTTGTGCCTGGGATATGGATGTGGAAACGAACGGAGAATCTGCGGCAGCCATTCGAAGTGACAGAGGCGGCGGAAAGATGACGGTGGACGGCGGAAGCTATGTTTCAAACGGTGTTGGCTCTCCGGCAGTCTACAGTACAGCGGAAATTACAGTCAACGATGCTGCGCTTACGGCAAATGGTTCAGAAGCAGTCTGTATCGAAGGGAAAAACACACTTCGCCTGTATGACTGTGAAGTCACGGGAAATATGAGCGATGACGACCAAAATGACTGTACCTGGAATGTAATCCTTTATCAGAGCATGTCAGGTGATTCGGAAGTAGGAAACAGTACCTTCGAGATGACGGGCGGTTCGTTGACGGCAAGAAACGGAGGCATGTTCTATACGACGAATACAGAGTCAACCATTACTCTGGAGGACGTGGATATCACCTACGCGGCCGATCATGAGTTTTTCCTGAGATGTACGGGAAACGCAAATCAGAGGGGCTGGGGGCAATCCGGAGCAAACGGAGCAGATTGTCTGTTTACAGGCATTGATCAGGATATGGAAGGAGATATTGTCTGGGACAGTATCAGTAAACTGGATGCTTATTTGACAGAAGACAGTACGCTTGAGGGTGCAGTTCTTCAGGATGACAGCTGTGCAGGAAACGGCGGAGATGGCAGCTGTAATGTCTATATAGGAGAAGACTGTACCTGGACCGTGACCGGAGACAGCACCTTAAGTGCACTTTATTGTGCCGGAGAGCTGGAGGACGAGGGTCTGGTGGTCCGCAAGCGCGGCCGCGGCACCTTCGTGGCCGACCCCGCCACCAACCGCCGGGGTGTCCGCTATTCCTTCACC
>SFEV01000069.1 GCA_004557975.1 Lachnospiraceae bacterium | reverse complement strand
AATGCGCAGAGCATTAAGTGGCGGGTAGGGACTTACTTGTATCAGGTGGGGTACAAGCCCCATCTGATAAACTGCGAAGCAGTTATTCGGTTATGAGCAGGTAGCGAAGCGGATTGCGAACATCTGCTTGACTTGAAACAGAGTGTTTGTCAGTAAAAGGAAGCACTTTCGGTTGTGGGTATATTCTGTTGGTAAAAGAAAATCCACTATCGGAAGTGCTTTTCTTGTTTATAATGCAGATTATTGTGATGGGAAAGTTTTGAAAAATCCGAAGATGGAGTATACAAAACGCCTGATAGATTCAGTACTTTAGAATATGCGGAAACTTCTGAACACTCCCCGGGAGTACAACAGAGTTTATCTGAGCAGGTATGCCTGATTTGTATACAGGGTTGATTTATTGTTCGAATAGCGTAAAATAAAAGAAAAACACTTGAGAATAATAAAATATCTGAAACGGGAAAGTGGGAAAAAGAGAATGGTTTCTGCTTTGAGATATGTATTTATAAAGGATAAAAGTTTTTATAAAAAAGTGGCATGGCTGGCGCTGCCGATTGCCGCACAGAGTCTGATTACCGTCGGCGTGAACATGATGGATACGATTATGGTGGGAAGAGTGGGAGAGACAGAACTTTCCGCTGTTTCTCTTGCAAATACATTCATAAATATCTATCATATCCTGTGTATGGGGATTTCCATGGGAGCTTCGGTTCTTGTAGCAAGATTCAATGGCATGAAGGATCAGGTGGATATGCAGAAGAGCGTGGCGATTATGTATCGGCTGACGATATTGATTGCCAGCTTTTTCTGTATTGCTACGCTGGCTGCGCCGGAGGCCGTCATGCAGATTTACAGCAGGGAAACCGGGATCGTGGAAAGTGGCGTGGAATATCTTCGCTGGTCGGTTGTTACGTATTATCTTCTGGGTCTTTCGCTGACGACAACAATCATTCTGCGGGCGGTGGGAAAACAGAAGGTGCCGCTCTATACGTCAATTGGAGCCTTTTTTATCAATGTCGGTGCAAACTACATATTTATTTTCGGGCATTTCGGAATGCCGGGGATGGGAGTGGCCGGTGCGGCGCTGGGTACATTGATTGCACGGCTGTTTGAAACCGTTATGATCTGTGGATTTCTGTTTTTTAAAGACGATGTGATTGGTTTCCGAATCAGAAATCTGTTTATGAAGACAGGAGATCTGTTAAGAGAGTATATACGTATCAGTATTCCAGTTCTGATCAGTGATGGGATTCTGGCACTTGGCAATAATTCAGTTGCAATAATCATAGGAAGAATCGGCGGGGAATTTGTTGCGGCAAATGCTGTTACGGCAGTTACTCAGCAGATGAGCTCAGTACTGACCCAGGGCTTTTCACAGGCAGGTACTATGATCACCGGGAAAACACTGGGAGAAGGAGACAGTAAGAAAGCCCAGGAACAGGGGTATGCGTTTCTTGGTATAGGTTTTCTTCTTGGACTGCTGTCGGCAGCAGTGATTCTTGTGATTCGTAATCCTGTGATTCGCTCATATCATCTGTCTGAAAATACAGAAAATATTGCGGCGCAGCTGATGGATGCAATTGCCATCATTGTTCTGTTTCAGTCTACAAACAGCATCATGACAAAAGGGGTGCTCAGAGGCGGCGGCGATACCAGAATACTGATGGCTGCTGACAACATATTTTTATGGGTTGCGTCATTGCCTCTGGGAATTCTTGCGGCTTTTGTATTCAGACTTTCTGCATTCTGGATTTATTTTTTCCTGAAGATTGATCAGGTGTTAAAAGCAATCTGGTGTGTGTATCGGCTGCGCAGCGGAAAATGGATAAAAAAGATAAAGGGGTCGCAGAAGACGGAGGAAGGATAGACTATCCAAAGGATTATGCTCAGAAAAGATCTGGCGCTTGAACCGGAAAAAATGCATCAGTGGTATGTTTTAAAAGACATAAAGGAATTGTAAATTTACAGGTTATTTCAAAAAAGGGAAAATGCCTTGTAAAAAAACGGGGAAAAACCGGGGGATGGGGTTGGAAAATTCCGGAAAGCCATATATTTACAAGAGAAAAAAGTTTGAAAAAAATGACCCCCGGGGTGGCTTGCACAAGCCGGAACCATAGATTATGATAGTATCACAGTAAGTCATGTATACCTCCGCTAAGATGCATGACAACATCAAATTTTATACTACTGTAATAATTTAAAGTCCATTACAAAGTAATCTGAAGTGTTCTTTCTGGATCAGAATTCTTCAGATTATTTTGTGTTATTTTATAGCAAATACAGGTATTTATTGAAAGAGAACCAAGGAGAGAGTATGGAACAGATCAAGGAAGAAATGCAGGATTACTGGACAAAAAGAGCAGAGAAATTTGCAGCTTTGCGCATCAGGGAGCTGGCAAGCGACAAGAGAGAGCTGTGGCTTCGGGAGTTTCATCAGTATCTGCCGGGCGACAGGAAGCTCAGGATTCTTGATGCGGGGACGGGAAGCGGTTTTTTTTCCTTCCTTCTGGCAGCTGAGGGTCATGAGATGGTGGGAATAGATCTTACTGAAGAGATGATTCATAAGGCAAAACGTACGGCAGAACTTCTGGAATTAGAAGCAGAATTTTATGTTATGGACGCAGAGAATCCCACATTTGAAAAATACAGCTTTGATGCAATTGTCTCACGAAATCTTACCTGGGCACTTCCAAATCTGGGTTTGGCGTATCAACGGTGGCACAGTCTTCTGAAACCGGACGGCATTCTGATTAATTTTGACGCGGATTACTGTCGGGAAAAAAGGCGCAGAAGCTTCCGGAAAATCATGCACACAGAGATGTGAGTCCGGAGCTTTCAGCAGCATATGAGCATATGAAGGAAGAACTTCTTGCATATCAGCAGGTACGTCTGGAATGGGATCGGCAGCTTTTGCTTCGGACGGGATTTCAGAAAATTCAGATTGATATGGAAGTCAGCAAAAGGCTGTACAGTACTGTAGATGAGTTCTTTAATCCGACTCCTCTGTTTTGCCTTTGTGCGCAGGCATGACAGAATTTTCATCAGAAGGGCGGCAGTATCTGCTCTTCTGGAAAATTCCGTACAGAGAATCTTTCACAGTACTTGTCAGGTACGCGACGAGCTGCTCCTTGTCTGCGCTGTCCCTGCGCTGAATCCATTCGATCAGCATTCCGGCCAGTGCATCTGTGTAGAAGGTTGCAAGGTAGGATTTGTATTCCGGGTCGATGCTGATTCCGGATTGTCTCTGTGCTGCATCAAGCAGAGAATTTGTAATATCAAAAAAGTCTGTATGGAAGAAACGTTTCAGCTCTCTCTGTCCGATAGAATCCAGCGCACAGCTGATAATATGATCATTTTTTTCAATATAGTCTATAACAAAGGCGATCGCCTCATCGTAATCCACCAGAAGATCAAAGCTCTGTACAATGTGGATAGCTTCGTTGTCGAACATCCAGCGCAGCAGAGTGTAAATATCCTCAAAATGATAATAAAAAGTATTGCGATTCACATCGCAGTCCTCTGTAATGTCCTTCACCGTGATTTTGGAAAAGGGCTTTTTCTGCATCTGTTTTTTCAGAGAATCAGCCAGTTTTTTCTTTGTTCTGAAAGCTATTTCTTCGTGCTTCATGTATGTCTCTCCCTTCCAGCCTGATTCGTTGAAGCGCACCTCGCGCAAGAATGCCGGTGGCATTCCTGAACTGTTTCCGGATGCATTACACTATGCCATATCAGACAGGAAAAAATCAATAGGCAAATGCAGTACAATGTACGATAAATGACTGAAATTAGGCATATGCCAAAAGATGACTGTTTTACCCGGCAGAGGAAATGAATATGATAGGAGAAGACTGCAGCAGAAAGGAGCTTAATGGATGAAGGAACAGAAATACAATATCGTGCTGTATGTTCCTCTTGGAAAGAGATATGGGACAATGACAGTCTGCATGGAGCGGGAGATGATCCGGGGAGAGATCAATATCATGCAGCATCTGGAGCAGTTTGAGGGAAAACAGTATCCGGACGGAAGTGTGGAAATCAGCGGAAAGCTGAAGACACTTGTGCGCCTGATTTATTATAAAGGCAGCGGAATGATCTCCCCGGCAAATGTGAGGCTGCTTCTGGATACTGGAGAGGATATTTTTGAAATAGAAGGAATTGCTACAGGAGGCGATTAAATGCGAAAGTTTTATTCAGGTATTGTCAGACATCGAAAGCTTGTCATATTTTTCTATATTGTGGCAGCGGCAGTCTGTGCCGCTTTGCAGGGTTTTGTGGCTGTCAATTATGACATAAACGATTATCTGCCGGAGGAATCACCTTCCACCATATCGCTGGATGTCATGGAGGAAGAATTCGAGGGCGGAATACCGAATGTCAGAGTCATGATCCGTGATGTCACAATTCCGGAGGCGCTGGAATATAAGGATATGCTGAAAGATATCGACGGAGTGACGGAAGTAACGTGGCTCAACGATGTGGTGGATGTGACTGTACCTCTGGAAATGGCAGATACGGATGTCATTGAAACATATTATAAAGACGGCTGTGCACTCTTTACGGTTACGGTGGATGAAAAAAAACGTGTTGAGACTGTAAGCAGTATTCAGGATATGATAGGAGAGGATAATGCGCTGACGGGAAGTGCTGTTTCCAGTGATCGTATTCTTTGTTCTCTGTCTGACAACGGATTCATGGTTTGAGCCCTTCGTCGTTCTCGGAGGGCTGGGTGTGGCTATCGTGATTAATGCAGGTACGAATCTGATATTCGGGGAGATTTCCTTCGTCACGAATGCAGCCGGAAATATCCTTCAGCTGGCGGTATCGCTGGATTATTCTGTATTCCTGATTCACCGGTTTGAAGAATGCCGCCTTGAAAACAGTGATGTGGAGGAGGCCATGGTGGAGGCACTCTGTAAATCCACGACATCCATACTGTCCAGCGGTCTGACGACGGTGATCGGATTTCTTGCCCTGATTCTGATGCAGTTTGAGATCGGGCCTGACCTGGGCATGGCACTTGCAAAGGGCGTCGCGCTGAGCCTGATTACCGTGTTTACATTCATGCCTGCACTGATTCTTGTGACGTGTAAACTGCTCGACAGGATGAGGCACAGATCATTTATACCGGATCTTCACGGCTTTGGAAGATTTGTCAGAAGAGTTATGATGCTGTTTGTATGTGTGTTCGTGATTCTGATTGTTCCGTCCCACCTGGCTTCCAACAGAAACAGCTATTATTACGGTTCGGGTCACATGTTTGGCGCGGACACAAGATATGGAGCTGACACAAGGGATATCGAAGAGGTATTCGGAAAGAGTGACACGTATGTGCTGCTTGTCCCGAACGGAAACACATCCGTGGAAAGACTTCTTTCTCAGGAACTGAAGGAGCTGCCGGAGGTGACCGGCATTATTTCCTATGTGGACATGGTAGGATCGGAAATTCCCCGGGAATTTCTGGATCAGGACACGCTGAAGCTGCTGGAATCAGAGCATTACAACCGGATGGTGATATCAGTGGATGTTGATTACGAAGGGGATGATACATTTGCTCTGGTGGAAAAAATCAGGAATATTGCGGAAGGGTATTATCCGGACAGCTATTTTCTGGCGGGTCAGGGAGTCAGTACATACGATCTGATGGATACGACCACGGACGATATGGTGAAGGTAAATCTTCTGGCGATCGCAGCAGTGTTTATCGTGCTTCTGATCCTTCAGAAAAACATTGCTCTACCGGTGCTCCTTGTGCTGAGTATTGAGACGGCGATCTGGATCAATCTGGCCATACCTTATTTCCAGGGAGCGCCCGTATTTTATATTGCATACCTGATTATAAGTTCCGTACAGCTGGGGGCAACGGTGGATTACGCGATCCTTATGTCAGACAGGTACAGAGAAAACAGGCAACAGATGAATAAGAAGGATGCTGTGGCGGAGACCATCTCCAATGTGACAGTATCTGTAATGACCAGCGGTGTTGTTCTTTCCGTAGTTGGATTCCTGCTCAGCTATTTTTCATCCAACAGACTGTTGGGACAGCTTGGAAGCTTCCTGGGTGTAGGTGCACTGTGCTCACTTGCCATTGTACTGTTTGTCCTGCCGGGACTTCTGTACATTTTTGACCGGCTCTTCCTACATCGGAAAAGAGCGTGAACCGGACAGTAAATCGGATAGTATATGGATAGAGAAAGGAAGACAGCTATATGAGAAGAAAAGAGTTATATAACAGGACGATTGCCGCGGCGCTGAGTCTCTGTGTGGCATCCGGAGGCGTTTGCCACGTATCTGCCGCAGAGGATGTGAAAAAGGATGAAAATGTGTATGTATCTCTGAATGGTGACGGAAGTGTTTCCGGAGTTTATGTGGTGAATGAATATACACTGGAGCAGGACTCAGAGCTGGTGGATTACGGAGATTATTCAGAGGTGGTAAATCTGTCATCGGAGGATGAGATTACTCTGGAAGACGGAAAAGTTACGGTAAAGGCGCCAAAGGGGAAATTTTATTATCAGGGAACACTGAACGATGCAGAGATTCCGTGGGACATTTCCATATCTTATGAACTTGACGGAGAAAAAATACCGGCAGAACAGCTTGCCGGAAAGAGCGGAAAGCTGAAAATCATACTTGAAGTGAAGGATAACAGAGAATCTGATGATGAATTCTTTGATAATTATCTGATGCAGGCCACCGTGACACTGAATACGGAGAACTGCAGCAATGTTCAGGCGGAAGGCTCCAGCCAGGCCAATATGGGCAGAAAGCGTCAGATCCTGTATACGATTATGGCGGGTCAGGAAAAAAAGTTTACAATTACTGCGGATGTGACGGATTTTGAGATGGATGCGATTTCCTTTCAGGCAGTTCCCATGTCCTTTGATATTGACAGCTCATCGATAGACAAGGACGGACTGTATGAAAAGACGGATGAAATCAAGGATGCGGCAGCAGAATTTGATGATGGGGCAACGGAGCTTGATGACGGTGCAGCTGAGCTGTCAGACGGTGTTTCGGAGCTGAAGGACGGAAGCAGCGACCTGAAGGATGGGGCGAAGGAGCTTTCGGACGGAACGGGAGAGCTTCTGTCCGGTGCAGCTGAGCTGTCAGACGGCGCCTCCTCACTGAACAGAGGACTGAACAGTCTGAAAAGCGGTATTTCGCAGATGAATGAAGGACTTTCCGGTGCCAATTCCGGTGCATCCTCTCTGAAAAAGGGAGCAAAAGAGCTGGCACAGGGAAGTAAGGACGCGGAGGAGGGCAGCAGATCACTCAGAGAAGGTGTGGATACTCTTTCCAGTAGTATGACAGAGATGCAGTCCGGAGCGGCAGCTCTGCAGTCTGCCCTGTCAGCGCTGACACAGCAGTCGCCTGTGCTGACAGATGGCTCTGCTCAGGTACTTTCGGCACTGAAGCAGATTCAGGCAAGCCTTGCAAGTATTGAGGTGGGAACGGAGCAGATGCAGGAACTGCTGGAAGCATCCGGGAAGATACTTGATGCGATCCAGAGCGCAGAGGAGGGCGCCGGACAGCTTGCCGCAGGTCTTGGCGCTGTACAGGATCAATACGGCGCAATTGAGGGGCTGGAAACTGAGAATACGAATGCGGCTGCCTATCTGAGCGGCCTTGCAGATCAGGTTTCCGGACTTTATGCTTCTCTGCCGCAGGAACTTGTCGCGATCTATTCGAAGGGTGTGGATGTTGACGGCATCCTTCAGTACCTGAGAAATATTTCCGGACTCCTCGGACAGGACAATACGGCACTGGAAGAACTGAAGGGTGGAACAGATCTTGCTGCTGCCGGAGCAGAGTCGCTGGAAGCGGGACTTAAGGTGCTGTCAGAACAGTATAAAAAATTTGATGAGCAGATTCAGAGTATGCCGGTTCTGCTGAATCAGATGATCGTTGCACAGATGGAACCTCTGAAGCAGGGCATTGACCAGCTGACAGCAGAGTATGAGACGCTCGACCAGGGGATCGGTCAGTATACGGCCGCAGTTGAACAGATAAAGGCCGGTTATGATATCATGTATCAGGGCGTTGTACAGGCGGCAGAGGGAACCGGAGCGCTTGCGGAGGGCGCCAGGGCACTGCTGGAGGGAAATGCCCGGCTCGCAGAAGGTGCCGGAAGTCTCTACAGCGGAACAAAGGATCTGAAATCCGGGACAAAGAGTCTCGTATCAGGAGGAAAAGAGCTTTATGATGGCGCGAAAAGTGCATCGGACGGCGCATCACAGCTGTCCTCCGGTGCATCTGAGCTGGCAGAGGGTGCGTCGGAGCTCGACAGCGGTGCAGGAGAGCTCTGCGATGGCACGTCAGAGCTTTATGACGGAGTGGAGGAGCTGATGGACGGTGTTGCAGAGCTTAAGGATGGTACCGCAGAGCTGAAGGACGGAACGATGGAGTTCGCAGACAAAGTAAGCGATATCGATGACAAAATCGATGAGGAGATCGACAGGGTTCTGGAGGACATAGCAGGAGGAGATTTCCGTCAGATATCTTTTGTTTCTTCCAGAAATGAGAATGTGGGCCTTGTACAGTTTGCAATGCAGACCGGCAGTATAGCGATGGATGAGCCTGAGGAGGAAGAAGTTGAGGAAGAGGAAGAGAGTTTTCTCGATAAACTGAAAAACCTTTTCTGATCCGCTCCACTGTGATACAATGAGTACGCGTACGAAAATATCACTGTGTAACTGGCAGCTTTTTGCGTCCGCGCAGAAAGCTGTTTCACATTTATGGGGAGAATGAGATGAAGAATATATTTGAAAGATGGAAACAACAGGATCAGATGACCGTTTCAGCGGATGACGCCGCTCTGATCCGGCGTCTGGAAAAGCCGAAGGGCAGAGTGGATGTGGTGCTGGATACGGATACGTACAATGAGATCGACGACCAGTTCGCTCTGGCGTATCTGATTAAATCACAGGAGAAACTGAATCTGAAAGCCATTTACGCGGCACCGTTCTATAATGAAAAGTCTTCCGGTCCGGCGGACGGGATGGAGAAAAGCTATCAGGAAATCCTGAATATTCTGACGCTGATGGAGCGGGAGGATCTGAAGCAGCACGTTCGGCGCGGCTCTGACCGGTATCTGTGCTGCGAGACGGAGCCGGTCTGTTCGGATGCGGCAGAGGATCTGGTGAAACGGGCAATGGAGTATTCCACGGAGAAACCTCTCTACGTGATTGCCATCGGAGCCATCACGAATATTGCTTCTGCGCTGCTTATGAAACCTGAGATCCGGGACAGGATCGTGATCGTATGGCTGGGTGGAAATGCGGTGCACTGGCCGGACAACAGAGAGTTTAATCTGGCGCAGGACGTGGCTGCCGCAAGGATTGTCTTCGGCTGCGGTGTCCCTCTCGTACAGCTCCCGTGCATGGGTGTTGTCTCTGCTTTTACGACCAGCGGACCTGAGCTGGAGTACCATCTGCGGGGTAAGAACAGGCTGTGTGATTACCTTGTGGATACGACGACAAGGGAAGCAAAAGCGTGCGGCGGCGGAAGCGCATGGACGAGACCCATCTGGGACGTGACAGCGGTGGCGTGGCTGCTGGACGGCGATTTTGAGCGCGATATCCTGATGCACAGCCCGATACCGGAGTATGATGACCGGTACGCATTTGATGCAGGGCGCCATCTGATCCGGTATGTATACCATATCAACAGGGACAGACTGTTTGCGGATCTGTTTGAAAAGCTTGCCATGTAAATTTTTTCCGCCGACGGTATTTACCTTGACGCTTCTTTTGGTTTGTGATAATATTTTCTTATAATGATTTGTTGGAATGTTACCGGTGAAGCGGGCTTAACCAACTCTGTCTTATCCCGATGCATGATGCAGGGTTTATTGATGGAGCTGGTTTTTTATTTTGCTTTTTTCCAGCATATTTCGGGGGATTTTACAGAGAGGTTGAGGGTGTTAGAATTAAAAAGGTGATCAACAACAACATTCTGTGTGCTGTTGATGATAAAGGAGAAGAATTGATTGTAACCGGAAAGGGGATCGGCTTTAAGCGTTTTCCGGGAGAACCGGTGAATTCAGAGCAGATTGAAAAGCTGTACCGTATGGAGGGAAAAGAGGAACAGCGGAAACTGAGGAAGGAAGAGGTGGGGACGGATTAAATGCTCTGTCACTAGTCCGGACAGGCAGAGCTTTAATATAAAATGTATGAAAAATGAAAGGAGACGAAACATGAAAGAAAAGAAAAGCGGACAGATATTTGCCGCTGCACAGCAGGTCGGTAAATCTCTGTTTCTGCCTATCGCTGTTTTGCCGTTTGCGGGAATTCTGCTTGGTATCGGAAGTTCCTTCACAAACGAGACGACGATTGCTACATACGGATTGTCAGGTATTTTACACCAGGGGACCGTATTATACGGTTTCATGCTTCTTCTCGCAAATGCGGGAAATGCTATCTTCAGCAACCTTGCACTGATTTTTGCGCTGGCTGTCGCGCTTGGTATGGCAAAGAAAGAAAAGGGCGTTGCGGTAATGTCCTCCGCCATTTTCTATATTATCATGCTCATGACGATCAATTCACTGCTTGTCCTTGACGGGTCTATCGTTGACGGCGTGGTGGCAGATCATGTAAAGGAAGGTGCGATCACCTCCATGCTGGGTATCCAGACACTGCAGATGGGTGTGTTCGGAGGCATTATTGCCGGGCTGATTACAGCTATGCTGTGCAACCGGTTCTACAAGATGCAGCTGCCGTCCGCTCTGTCCTTTTTTGCAGGCACCCGTTTCGTTCCGATTGTAAGTATGGCGTGTGCGATCCTGACGGGAGCCATTCTCTACGTGGTATGGCCTATTCTGCAGAATGCCATCTTTGCTCTTGGTTCTGTGGTACAGGCCTCCGGCTATTTCGGAACCTTTGTTTACGGATGTATCGAGCGTGCACTGATTCCCTTCGGTCTTCACCACATTTTCTATCTGCCCTTCTGGCAGACAGGCGTGGGCGGTACTGCGCTGATTGACGGCGTGACTGTAATGGGTGCGCAGAATATCTTCTTCGCAGAGCTGGCATCCCCGAACACGACGAAGTTCTCCATCGACGCATGCCGTTTCCTGACAGGTAAATATCCGTTCATGATGGGTGGTCTGCCGGGAGCTGCTCTGGCCATGTATGTGACTGCAAAACCGGAGAAGAAAAAAGAAGTGGGCTCTCTGCTGTTTTCCGTTGCACTGACTTCCTTCCTGACCGGTATCACGGAGCCGATCGAATTTACGTTCCTGTTCCTGGCACCGGCACTGTTTGTTGTCCATGTGGTATTTGCAGGTCTGGCATTTATGACATGCCATGTCCTCGGTATCTGTATCGGAACCACGTTTTCAGACGGTCTGATCGACCTGATTCTGTACGGAGTCCTTCCGGGACAGGCAAAATCCAACTGGATGATACTGATCCCGGTACTGGTGGTATATTTTATCATTTACTTCATTGTATTCCGCTTCTTTATTCTGAAGTGGGATCTGAAGACACCGGGGCGTGAGGCAGAAGGTGAGACGGCACGACTGATCTCAAAGGATGAGTACAGAAAGGCAACAGGCGTCGGTGTGGCGGGAGGCAAGGCTGCCGATGCGACATTTGACCAGAAATCCGCTGCAATCTTAAGGGGTGTGGGCGGCGCTGCCAACCTGATCGATATTGACTGCTGCGCGACACGTCTTCGTCTGACACTGGTGGACAGCGGCAGGGTAAATGAAGCGATCCTGAAATCCACAGGTGCTTCCGGCGTTGTGATCAAGGGCGCAGGCATTCAGGTCATTTACGGACCGTCGGTTACGATTGTGAAATCGAATTTTGAAGAGTGTGTGGAGCAGGTGCGCTCCGGAGCCATTGCAGAATCCTCCTTTATGGATGCCCCGGTACAGGAGGAAGCGCCGAAGGAGACAGAAAAGTCATCAATGAAGGATGCGTTGCTTGGCGCTCATATGAACGGTACGGTTGTGCCGCTTTCCGAGGTGCAGGATGAGGCCTTTGCATCCGGCGCACTGGGAGACGGTGTTGCCGTTGAGCCGTCAGAGGGCAAACTGTTTGCACCGGCAGACGGAAAGATCGAGACTGTATTTGTGACAAAGCATGCGGTGGGTATGACGACGGACGCAGGGACAGAGCTTGTTCTGCACATCGGTATTGATACAGTCAGACTGGAAGGCCGCCATTTTGAGACTCACGTGGAGACAGAGCAGCACGTAAAGAAGGGTGATCTTCTCGTCACCTTCGATATGGAAGCGATCAAGGCGGAAGGATATCTGTGCACGACACCGATGATTGTCTGCAATACAGATGATTATGAGGAAGTAAAACAGCTCGCATCGGGCACAATAAAGGCAGGGCAGGATCTGCTGGCTGTCCGCGGATAAGGCGCAGGCCGCAGTACGAAAGAAAAGGCTGGTATATCAGCCAAATAAGATAAAAGGCAACTGACAACAGAACCAAAAGGAGGAAACAGACATGAAATTATTTCAGTACACCATTACAGACGAAGTGGGAATTCACGCAAGACCGGCAGGACTTCTCGTGAAAGAGGCAAAGAGCTATGATTCCGTGATCAAGGTGACGAAGGACGGCAAGAGCGCTGAGGCGAGAAAGCTGATGGCACTGATGGGACTCGGTGTTAAGAAAGGAGATACAGTAACTGTTTCTGTAGAAGGCGGAGACGAGGAAGCAGTAGCTGCAAAGATGGAAGAATTCTTTAAGAACAATCTGTAATTGGGGGAATACCTGTGGATAAAAAAGAAGGAAAGAAGATATTTAACGGTATTGCCATCGGTAAAATCAGGTTTTATGCGAAAGCGGAGAACAAGGTTTCAAGGACGAAAACGGAAGATTGTGACGCTGAGCTGGCGCGATATGAAGCGGCCAGAGAGGAGGCGGCCCGTCAGCTTGAAAAGCTGTATGAGAAGGCGCTTGTGGAGGTCGGTGAGGCCAACGCAGAGATTTTCAACGTGCATATCATGATGCTGGAGGACGATGACTACAACGAGTCTGTGCAGAATATCATTACCACCCAGAAGGTCAATGCGGAGTACGCTGTTGCAGCGACCGGCGACAATTTTGCAGAAATGTTCGCAAATATGGAGGATGAATATTTTAAGGCACGTTCTGCGGATATCAAAGATATTACAGAGCGTATTGTCACGATTCTCTGCGGAAACTCGGACAGCAGCGATATCGGAGATGAGCCGGTGATCATTGTGGCTGACGATCTGGCACCCAGTGAGACGGTACAGATGGACAAGAGCAGGCTCCTGGCGTTTGTGACACGCTACGGCTCAGCCAATTCCCACACGGCGATTCTTGCCAGAACCATGGGAATTCCGGCCCTTGCAGGCGTGGACATTGACCGCTCCTGGGACGGCAAAATCGGTATTGTGGACGGATATGAAGGCTTATGCATTGTGGACCCGACGATGCCGGTGCTGGAGGAGTACTTCAAAAAGAAAGCCCACGACGATGAGCAGAAGGAACTTCTTCAGACGCTGAAGGGAAAAGAAAATATTACAAAATCCGGACAGAAAATCAATCTGTACGCAAACATCGGCAATCCGGGCGACCTGATGTCCGTTCTGGAAAACGATGCCGGAGGAATCGGACTGTTTCGCAGCGAATTTCTGTACCTGGAGTCGGAGACGTATCCGACGGAGGAAGAGCAGTTCGCAGCGTACCGCAAGGTTGTGGAGACAATGGGCGGCAAAAAGGTAATCATCCGTACCCTTGACATCGGTGCCGATAAGCAGGTGGATTATTTCGGCCTCGACAGGGAGGATAATCCTGCCCTTGGGTACCGCGCGATCCGCATCTGCCTGACGAGACCGGAGGTGTTCCGGACACAGTTGCGCGCCCTGTTCCGTGCCAGTGCTTACGGAAATCTGGCAATCATGTATCCGATGATTATTTCGGTGGATGAGGTGCGCAGAATAAAAGAAATATCGAAGAGCGTAAAGGAAGAACTGATCGCAGAAGGAGTCACAGTAGGAGAGGTGGAGGAGGGCATCATGATAGAGACGCCTGCAGCTGCCGTTATGAGCAATGAGCTTGCCGGCATGGTTGATTTCTTCAGCATCGGTACAAACGACCTGACACAGTACACACTGGCCATCGACCGCCAGAATGCAAAACTGGATGAGTTTTATGATTCCCATCATCCTGCAGTTCTGCGTCTGATCCGTACCGTGGTCGAGAATGCGCACAAAGCCGGTATCTGGGCCGGTATCTGCGGAGAGCTGGGAGCAGACACGACGCTGACAGAGACATTCCTGGAGATGGGAATGGACGAGCTGTCTGTCTCGCCGGGATGTATTCTTCCGGTCCGCAGAGCAATCAGAGAAACAAAATAAATAATACCAGAATTCAGGTTTTCTGCCCTGGGACTGCCATTGACATGGATTATATAAGAGGTTTGAACTTGCCGTTTCCTCCCTGTAATCCGGTGTGGCAGTCCCTTTTTCATTTACAATGAACGAAGTGGACAGTAACTCATTCAGGACAGAAAATGCGGATTTTGTCAAAAAAGATATTGAAAATAATAATTATTACTGATATAATAGCGGTGTAAAACAGAAACGATCAGATAACCGTCCCCGAATCTGCAGGTGGGACATGACATGGAAACGACAGGAGGAAAGAATATGGCAGCATTACATATAACAAAAGAAAACTTTCAGAAAGAGATCATGGACAGTGAGAAGACGGTTCTTCTTGATTTTTTCGCAGCATGGTGCGCACCGTGCCGCATGCTCTCCCCGGTCATTGAAGCGATCTCGGAGGAGCGGGATGACGTGACGGTGGGAAAGGTTGATATAGATGAGGAGATGGAGCTGGCACAGAAATACCAGGTCATGAGCATTCCGACTCTGATTGTGATCAAAGGAGGAGAGGTTGTCAGCCGGGCAGTGGGAGCGACATCCAAAGACGAGGTACTTTCCATGCTGGCGTAGATGCCATAAAGCTGCACACAATTAATTCTGTAAACTGAAATGCGGAATGTAGCGGCGGGCTGCCGTATAACGGATGCAGCATAGAAATCTATTATACGGCGGTCCGTTTGTTAATGCCTGGGTTTTTGGGGAAATGTGTCAGATAGTAATTGAAATGATCGAATGTTGATGGTATGATAAGGAGAGCATCCACTTTGGAGTGGGTGCTCTTACTATCTTTAGTGTATCCAGAGGTGAACCATGCAGAAGAAAAAAGCAGTCTTTTTTGATATAGACGGAACACTGTGGAACAGCGACAACAGGATTCCGAAGAGCGCGCAGACGGCAATCCGAAAACTGCGAAGAAACGGCCATCTGGCTTTTCTGTGCAGCGGAAGATGCAGATCATACATACAGGATCCGGAGCTGCTTTCTCTGGGGTTTGACGGAATTGTGTCAGGGTGCGGCACCATGATCGAATACGGCGGGGAAACGGTGTTTTATCACAGAATAGAGCCGGAGCTGGCAAAATACACGGTGAAGACCGTTCGCCGGTACGGATTCCGGCCGATCCTTGAGGGAAGAGAATATCTGTATATGGATGAGTCAGAGTTCGGTCAGGACTTTTACGGCAGGAAGCTGAAGGCGGAAGCCGGAGAGAGGCTGCTCAGCATTTCCGATGAATGGGGCAGATGGGAGATATCCAAGCTGTCATGTGCGACGGAGAATGCTGACAGGGAAACGTGCTTTGAGGCTCTGTCTCCCTATTATGATTTTATGATTCACAACGAGGCTGTTGTGGAGATTGTTCCGAAGGGATTCCATAAGGGGACAGGTATTGAAGCGGTCTGCAGGCTCCTTGGTATGGATCTCTCCGATACAATTGCGGTGGGAGACAGCGCCAATGATCTTGGAATGATGCAGACGGCAGGTACGGCGGTAGCCATGGGAAACGGATCCGATGCGGCGAAGAAGGCCGCCGACTATGTGACATCTTCGCTGGAGCAGGATGGCATCTGGAATGCCTGCAGTCATCTCGGGCTGCTTGAATGAAGAAATGAGAAAAAGTGAATAAAAGTGCGGGGGAAAAGTGAGTAATGAATATGTTAAAAAAATTGTTTGAGCCGGTGGATATGACCGAGGGCAAGCCGTGGGAAAAGATTCTGCTGTTTACGGTGCCGATGCTGCTGGGAAATATTGCGCAGCAGCTGTACAATACGGTGGACAGTGTCGTGGTGGGAAAATATGTGGGGGACAATGCACTTGCCGCAGTGGGAAGCGCAGGTCCGATTCTGAATCTTCTGATTGTGCTGTTTGTCGGCATCAGTATGGGAGCAAGTATCATGGTTTCTCAGTATTTTGGCGCCAGGGACAGAGAGGCACTGTCTCATACCATCGGAAACTGTATCATGCTGACCATACTCGCATCAGTCGTTGTCATGATACTCGGCGTGGCAGTGACGCGGCCGCTGCTTATTTTATTGAAGACGCCGGAGAGTATCCTTGACTGGTGTACGTCATATCTGCACATTCTGTTCATCGGTGTTGCAGGGCTTGCATTTTATAATATCCTGAGCGGTGTTCTGCGCGGGCTGGGTGACTCTGCCTCTGCTCTGATTTACCTTGTGGTGGCAAGTCTGCTCAATATTCTGCTGGACCTTCTCTTTGTCGCAAATTTCCACATGGGAGTTGACGGTGTGGCGCTGGCGACGGCCATTGCACAGACGATTTCCGCGCTTCTGTGTGCGCGCAGGCTGGGGCAGATGAAAAATCTGTTTGATATGAAGGTCAGATTTATCAGATGGAACAGAAAATATGCCATGAACATTATCAGGCTGGGACTTCCGTCTGGTGTTACGCAGGCGATCATGTCCATGTCGATGATTATCGTTCAGTCTCTTACAAACAGTTTCGGGGAGCAGTTTATCGCGGCCAATGTGATTGTAATGCGTGTCGACGGCTTTGCCATGCTGCCGAATTTTTCTTTCGGAACGGCCATGACCACGTACGCCGGACAGAATGTGGGTGCGCGGTACTATGACCGTGTCAGCAGAGGAGCAAGGCAGGGGACAGCGCTGGCGCTTGGAGTCTCTGCCGTCATTACCGGGGGAATCCTGATATTTGGAAAGCATCTGATGGGAATTTTTACGAATACGCCGGAGCTTGTGGATCTCAGCATGAATATGATGCGGATTCTCGCAGTCGGTTACATTGCCATGGCAATTCTGCAGAGTCTGTCAGGAGTAATGCGCGGGGCAGGAGATACGATGACGCCCATGTGGATTTCCATCCTTCAGATGGTGCTGCTGCGCGTGCCCCTGGCTTACGGAATGTGTTATCTGACGAGATCACCGGAATTCCCCAATGGAAGAAAAGAATGCCTGTTTCTGTCACTGGTTATTTCCTGGGTGGGAGGAACGATTGTGACGTGTATCTTTTTTGCAAGAGGAAAGTGGAAAAAGAAAGCTCTGTAGCTTATATCTTAAAATGCCGGAAAGGAACTGAAAAAAGTATAAAGTCTGTTGACAAAAAAACGGAAACAGATAAAATGTTTGAAATAAGGGCTTGATTTTTCCGGCAGACAATGAGACACGGGGATTGCATAGAGAAAAGAAGGTGGATTATGCGGACAGAGAAGACACAGGAAGAACGCGATATCCTTCAGCTTTCCAGCAAGCTGATTTATCAGAGATATCAGATGAACAAGACGCTTACGCAGAATTTTTTCAATGAACTCAGTATTCCGGAATATATTGCACTGAGGACGATCGTGCAGCTTGAGAACCGGGACGGACGCGACAGGACGTATCTGAAAGAGCTTGCATCCATCATGCATCTTACCATCCAGCAGGCTTCCAGGATCACCGGAAGCCTCAGAGACCGTGGCATGGTGCTCTGGTCACACGACGGCAATGGGAGCGAAGGAACGTATATGATTCTGACAGATTTCGGCAAAGAGATGCTGGAGCGTCAGGAGAAGACCATGACAGAATACTTCGGCAAGGTGATCAGCCGGTTTGGAAAGGAAAATCTGATCAGGCTTCTGGAGCTGACGAAGCAGATGGAAGAGGCTGTCGACAGTGAGATGAAAGAATCCGATGATACAAAAGAAAGCGGAGAATCATAAAATGTAAAGGAATGCAGAGAAACATGAAGAACAGGGAAGAACGTAAAAATGAGGTTCGCCGCATCTCCGTAAAGGTGACAGCGTATATACTGGCCATCGGAGTTGCGGCAGTTTGGGGAGTGAATAAACTCATTTACAAAGTGCGGTCATGGAGACCCAAAGACTGCTTGTATTTCTGGAATGTTTTTGAAAAATGCCGGACACTGGAGTACCCCACAGATTCTGCTGCCTGCCGGACGGAAACGGCGGGATTGTTCTTTAAAATTTTTTTGGCCTCCTCCATACGTACCTGAGTGACAAAATCAATATATTTCTGCCCTGTTTTTTCGTGGAACAATTTGCTCAGATACGTGGGGGACACATTGAATTTTTCACTGACATGGGACATGCTCACGTCATGGGAATAATTTTCACAAATATAATTTTTAATCATGGTAATGTCATTTACAGAGGCAGTAGTTGCGCTGTCATTTATAGCATATCCGCACTGCTCGAGTAGATCTGTCAGATCTTCAAAAGTCTGAATGTAAATAGGACGGTCGAAAATACCGGAGAGGTAGTTTTGCAGTACATTCGTATCTGAAAGAGAGAAGGCGCGGATAAAATCATGGTTTTGTTTCATATCTGAGATTTCCTGCCTCAAGGCAGACTGATTCTGACTGCAGTACAGATTCAGAATGGAGGTAAGTGTTCCGGCAAAGGAAAGCTGTGCTGAGAGTCCCGGAAGTGCTTCCATATTTTTGATAAACATTGGTTCACTGCAGTTGCGGATCATTCGAATATCGGCAATGCGCGAAATGCGTTGGCTGACATCATAGATTTCACGGATTGTCTTTCTGTTTCCCCAGAACACAGAGAAAGCATTGGGCGGAAGCTCCTCTGACTGCATACTGATAAAGTGTGTCAGACGGGAAGCGTCCGGTGCATCACAGACCAGGCAGAGATTTCCGTCTGTATTAAAAAAAAGGCAGTGCTTCAGAATGGAGACATTGCGCGTGCAGAATTTCTGCAGGTTATCACACAGCTGCTGCTTAATTTTCTTTTGAGTATCCCGGTTAAATATATCGATATAGAACTGATACAGAATATAATCCGAAGAATCTGCAGGTTGAAAATCTGTTTCCTCCGGAGAAAACTGGTCTGCCATATTGAAGGAACAAGTTACGCTGTGAGAGAAGACGGCATTGCCTTTCTGACGATTTTGTTCCCGCTTTATTTTAATTCGTTCAAAAAGCTTTTGCAGTGTCTCGAGCTCGACCGGTTTGAGGATATAGTCGAATGCTGACAGGGACAGTGCCTGGCGTGCATATTCGAAATCAGCGTAGCCGGACAGAATGATCCATACGGTGGAGTCAGATATGGATCTGCACTGGCGAAGCGCCTCCAGACCGTTCATCAGTGGCATTTTGACATCAAGAAAAACTATATCGGGAGTCTGCATCCGAAGAATCTGTACGACTTCGCCGCCATTTCTGGCGTGCAGAAAAGTGTGTTGTCCGGGATACAGCTCCTCTATCATGGATTGGAGGCCGAGACGTATCAGCCTTTCATCATCTGCAAGTAAAATCAGCATTTGTTATCCTCCTTATCTGCTTCAACAGGGATCATAATGTAACATTTGGTTGGTTTGCCAGTACCGCCCCCGATAAAAAAGAAAGAGTTCGGATTAAAAAGATTCAGACGGTTTTTGATATTCTGCAATCCAACTCGTTTTGGCACTGTATTTTCTTCGATAAAGGGCAGACCAGTGTTGATGACAGAGATCACCATGAACTGAAAACCATTTCTGCTCCTAGCTGTGAAGGCAGAAAGCTGAATCCGTACGGTCAGTGTAGAAGGTTCCAGAGCATGAACAACTGCATTTTCCACCAGAGGCTGAACAAGAAGCTTTGGAATTCGAAAATTTTCCAGCTCCGGTTCAATGTACATATTGAATTCAAGACGTTCATCAAAACGGATTTTCTGTAAAAACAGATAATCCGTAATAAAAGAGAATTCACGTTCGACAGTACTGTCAGCTGTGTGCTCGCACGTATAGCGGAACAGGTGAGAGAGGCAGACGATGGCCTTTTCCAGCTCCGATTTTGCACCGATTCGGTTCAGTGATACGAAAAGGTTCAGAGTATTGTACAAAAAATGAGGGTCAACTTCAGCCTGAAGTGCTTGGTACTCTGCTATCTGTTGCTCA
>SFEV01000068.1 GCA_004557975.1 Lachnospiraceae bacterium | reverse complement strand
TCAGCATTATCTTTTACGTCTCTTTTTGATATTCATTATATATTGGGGGCGTCAAAATCTCAATGCTCAAAAAATCTAATTATAAAGAAAAAAGAAACATCTGAAAAGATCATTAAGAATCGCCGGGACCCATTGACGAAGGAATTTTTTCGGGTATAATCATACCAAACCGAAAACCACACACGGCTGAGTCCGGAATCATTCTTCTGCAATTGCGGATTCAGAATATGAGGAGGTATCATTATGCTGAATGTTTATATTTATTTATATTATCATACACCGAAACAACTGAGAGATCTTCTGAACATACTGATTCCGGGACTGATCAGAGAACCTGTTCCGGTCCGTGTATCTGACAGATAAAAGCGGGAGCTCAGGCTTCACATAATTCATAACCTGTTCCATATGCAGCTCCGCATTATACGCTTCTTTCCATATATATGCGTTGAAAAGATAAACATTTCCTTGAACTATTCACCAAAGAATGATAGAATGTTTTGAGAATCTGATCGTGTGGAGGTACATATGTCAACAGTTTTACAGGTTTTGTTTGTGATCCTTTTAGTTCTTATCGTTGCACTCGTTGTGCTGTATTTCGTCGGACGGAGAATGCAGAAAAAGCAGGCTGCCCAGCAGGAGCAGATGGAAGCTGCGAAGCAGACCGTCTCTATGCTGATTATAGATAAGAAGAAGCTGCCGATCAAACAGTCCGGACTTCCTCAGATGGTGATTGATCAGACACCGAAGCTTATGCGCCGCTCCAAGCTGCCGATCGTAAAGGCAAAGGTCGGACCGAGAATCATGACACTTGTCAGTGACGCGGCAATCTTTGATTCCATCCCGGTAAAGAAAGAAGTCAAAGCAGTTGTCAGCGGTATCTACATTATGGAAGTGAAAGGTGTCCGCGGACCACTGGAAAAAGCTCCGCAGAAGAAAAAAGGATTCATGGCAAAATTAAAAGAAAAGGTATCACGGAAAAAGTAGGAAACGTAATTGAAACGGGCTGCCGCAAAAGGATGGAGCTTTCGCTCATCTGTTTTGCAGCAGCCCGTTTATTTCAGATGGAATAACCCGCTGTCCTTAGCCATCACGCGAATGCAGATGCGGCTGTCGGCAACACGCTCATAATTGACCTCCAGTATATAATCCACTTTAATCTCTATCAGTTCTTCCTGCTCCGTCACGTTCATATCCGTAACTTCCACGCCGGTCATCAGATTGCCGAAGGGCGTACTGTACCAGCTGGTGTTTTTCCTGTCCTTCTCAAACACCATTTTTGTGCTGAAAATCCCCTTTTTCTGTACTTCCATGCAGCCGTCCCGCAGCGTAATGCGGCTCTTCACCACCCCGCTGCCGTCCTCGGCCATCTCCTCATACAGAATGTAGTGTTTTCCGTTTTTGAAATAATATTTTCCGGCAGAAAAAATTTCCACCTCATCGTCCTTCTCAGATGGGTCCAGTGCATGGATTCCCTTTACACTGACCAGAATATCTTCTGTCATTTGATTTCTACACTCCGTTTCCCGACTTTATCAGTATTCTTCGATATGAATCTTCCGCGTCGTCTCAATGTCATAAGGCAAAATCGAATTGGCGAAATTTTTGAATTTGTTCGCGGCATCACTGACAAAGAAGCGGTACGGCTCATTTACAGGAGCCTTCGTTCCCGGATTTTCCAGATGCTTCTCTTTCAGAAGAAGCTCCAGCTCCTTGGCTGTCTCATACGCCGGGTTGACCAGATTCACCTGCTCCCCGACAATTCCGCGAATCAGCGAGCGAAGCAGCGGATAATGCGTACATCCGAGAATCAGGCTGTCAATATCCTGAGCAAGAAGCTCATCCAGATACCGCTTTGCCACCTCCTCGGTGACGGAATCCTTCAGCCAGCCCTCTTCCACAAGCGGTACAAACAGAGGGCACGGTTTCTCAAATACGGTAATATCCGGGTCCTGCTCATGAATCAGTCTCGGATACATATGGCTGTTGATCGTGCTCTCTGTTCCGATCACGCCGATTCTCCTGTTTTTGGTCGCCGCAGCCGCAACGCGCGCTCCCGGCTTTACCACTCCGATGATCGGAATGTCGAATTCCTTCTCCACTTCATCCAGAGCAAGCGCGCTGGCCGTGTTGCAGGCAATTACAATCGCCTTTACCTCCTGCGTCTGCAAAAAGCGGATAATCTGCCGCGAAAAGCGGATAATCGTATCCTTTGACTTGCTTCCGTACGGCACACGCGCCGTATCCCCAAAATACACGATATGCTCATTCGGCAGATTTCTCATAATCTCTCTTGCTACGGTCAGACCGCCGACACCGGAATCAAAGACTCCTATCGGCGCTCTGCTGATTTCCTGTTCTGTTCCCATATTTATACTCCTACTTATTCCCTTCCGGAAAAATCAGCGGCTCACCATCCAGAAACGCAAAGCACACGGGCTTTTCTTCCAGAAATGCGGCGCGCCCGTTGGTGCCTTCCGTCACAGCCTCCCGCAGCGCTGCGATCTGATCCTGCGGTACAAGCGTCTCAATGACCACAATATCCGTATATTCAGAATTTGTGATCGTCAGCCCCCTCTGCCCCAGCAGATACTGGATCTTCCCGATGCCATTATAATCTGTCCTGATTCGAAGCAGTGCTCCGATCTTTTTTTCAATAATTGTACTGCCGCGCAGCCCTTCCTGCACCGATTTGGAATAGGCGCGGACCAGGCCGCCTGTGCCAAGCAGCGTCCCGCCGAAATACCGCGTCACCACCACGGCCGCATTGTGAATCTCCTCCCCCAGCAGCACATCGAGCATCGGCCTGCCTGCCGTACCCTGAGGCTCCCCGTCATCGCTGCAGCGCTGAATCTCATAGTTTTCTCCCACAACAAATGCAGAGCAGTTGTGCGTGGCATTCCAGTACTTTTTCTTCATGGCGGCGATAAAATCCAGTGCTTCCTCCTCGCTCTCCACCGGAACCACTGTCGCAATGAAGCGCGACTTCTTTTCGATCAGCTCTCCCTCTCCGCCCTTATATACTATTTTCATCTGTTTCATATCAGACCTTACACTTTCCTGAATTGTATAATTATTCCGGCTGCCATCCGAACCGTAATCTTTATTATAAATCAGGAATCGCAATAGGGCAATCCTCAAAATTTCGTATCTGTTCTGAATTTATCATTCATATTACAGTTCACTCTCCCCTTGCAAACTGTGACGGAGTCCTGCCCGTATACCGCTTGAAAGTCCGGCGGAACGTGACATCATTCGTAAATCCGCAGGAAAGTGCAATGTCAGAAACACTCATCTTCTTGCCTTCCGGATCCTGCCTCAGGTATTCCTTTGCACACTCGATTCTCCTTTCTGCCACATACTGCTGAAAAGCACATCCAAACTGGTCTTTGAAATATTTTCCAAAATAAGTGGATGTGTAATGCATCGTCCGGGCAGTTTCACTTAAGGACAGATTGGCATCAGTCAGGTGTGCATCTACGTATTCACGAATCATTTTATTTCTGGCCGCATAGGCCGGGTTTTCCTGAGTGCGGCAGCGTTCCATGACATTGACTATCCGGATACGGAAATTCTGCAGATAACTCTCAAGACTCCTGAAATTGTCCGGTTTTATAATCTCCCCGGGCTCAATGAGCAGTTTCCCATACTGCATGCGTATCGTGTCGAGAATTTTTTCGTTCAGCTGAACAGTTCCTTCCTCCCAGCTCTCACGTGTAAGCATACTGTCATAGAAATTTCTGCGCAGAATCACTTCATACTGATCAGCGGCTCCTCCGGCGTCCATATCCGCAATTGTATCCTGAAGCTTTTCCCAATCACCTTTAGTCACCTCAAACGTCTGATTTCCTGCTTTTCTTTCCTCAGTCTGAACTGCCTCATACTGTACAATATGATAATCCCGAAAGAAAAACCTGTATCTCAGCAACTCTGAGGCTTCCCGGCATGCAGCCGGCAGCGCTCTGATATCCTCATATACTCTGCTCACCGCCATGACGGCATTTTTGTATTTCATTTCCTGAAAGGTCTGCTGCAGGTAATCCACCATCTCCTCTGCCAGCTTTTCTTCTCCGTAGCTGAGAACCCACACAAAACAGGTATCTTCTTTTACAAATGCGGCATGGATCTGCGGATACACAGCCAGACACGCATCAATTTCTCCAATATGAACCTTTGCTTCCGGACCGTCTGCCAGCATCAGGCAGCGGAACATCAGGTATTTGCGCATGGTATTCACATATTCCAGCTCCCCGGGAAGCTGCTTTCCGGTATGTAGAATATTGTGGAGAATATACTGCTCCAGCAGCGGATTCTGCTCATACATTTCAAGCTCAAGACGTTTCTTTTTCTCAGTATTCAGCTCCAGCAGCGCCTTTTCAATCACAGCGTACTCATTGACCGTATCCTCATCTGCCTCATCGATCAGATTCATGATATGCTCCAGAGGCTGGTAGCTGTACTGAGTCAGCCTCCAGGCAACCAGATGAATCAATACGGCCATTATGGCGCATCCGGCCAGAATCCACCGCAGGAAAACGTACAGATCACGGCTCAGGCAGTCCGGATTCAGCACCTGCACAACGCCTATATCCATTCCCACCTTTGTATACTCAGAAATGTACCGTTTCAGCGATTTCTGATACGCCAGTCTGCCATCCGAAGATTTCAGATCTTCAAGAGAATCTCCCTGTTCCAACGGCCCGCCGTCCGCGCTGCCGCACAGAATCCGGCTGCCGTCTGTCAGGTACAGATACTCCATATCATCATCGGCAAACTTTCCGATATAGTTCAGAAGATTCTCATAGGGAATAAAGAAGAGCACATGGGCCTCACTGGAATATACATTTTCCAGAGGAATCGTCTGGATCATCACAAAACCTCTGACACGCTTTCCGTTTTTTGTGATCTCCACATTATGATAAATCGTTTTCTGATGATTTCTGTCGAAGACAGATTCCGACAGAAGTTCACTGTCCTGGCTGGTAAGCGTATAGAGAGATCTGAATTTCTGCCAGTCTACCTTTCCGGAACTGCAGATTCCGAATTCTCCCAGGCTGTAATATATGCATATGGATTCTATGATCGTATCATTGATTTCAGTAAGTGAAAGAATTCCCGCGTAATCTGAAATTTCTGAAGCTTCTATACTTTCCTGAACCATTCCGGGAATTTTCTGCATGTACTTCAGACGCCGTACCCAGGGAGTCATGGAATACTGAGATACTGTTTTGAGCAGATTATCCATCGTATTTTTCAGCTGTTCTTCCACATTTTCCGATACACGGTTCTCAAAAGCAAGTATTCTCTTCCGTGACATCTGCTGATATACGCTGGCAAAAATGACCGAAACTATTATCAGCATCAGAGTCGGAATCACTATATAAGAAATATACATTTTTTTCTTGGTCTGATATCGTTTTTCCATTTCTATAATCGCTCTTTCTTCTCCTTGTCAGGCGGATATTCGCAATCCGCTTTGCTGCCTGCTCATAACCGATTCAAGAATGCCGCCGGCATTCTTGCTGCAGGGTGCGCGTCATGCTTTGCAGTTTATCGGTTAAAATATATAAGGAGAACTGTTCCATGTCAACAGTTCTCCTTCTTCTCAAAACAGCTGCTCCCTGTCCAGAACTGCAAGTCCAATCTGCTCGAAGACCCATACAGGTTCGTCGTATTCAGCTCCATTATACCACATCATCCACTTATTTCCCACCCTCAGAACAAATGGTTTGTATACCGCAACCGAATCCCACGTTCCTTCTGTGGGGCAGATCAGAGGATTTTCGGGATGTCTCTCCCAGCCGTCAATTCCATTTCGCGATCTCGCCAGTCCCACCTGCGCGCGCTCCTCATGCAGATGGCCCACATAAAACATATAAAACCAGCCATCCTCCTTTATGACGCAGGGTGCCACCACTTTATGCTGCTCCCACAAATGTGAGGGATCCGGAATAAATACCGGATTCTTCTGACTCTTTTCCCAGTGAACTCCATCTCTGCTGGAGGCATATCCGATGGCATCAGGCTCATGGTTGCAGCCGGCAGCGTACCACATTCTGTACAGCTTTTCTTCCTCATCAAACAGAACATGAGGACACATGATTGCCTGCAGCTCCCAGGGCTGATCCGGCTCCATCACAGGCTCCCGGCGACGGATCCAGTGAAGGCCGTCCTCACTCTCTGCCAGACCGATGACAGAGCGCCCGTTTTCCCGATAAGGCCGCATCTGTCCGGAATACCACATGAGATATTTCCCGTCCTTAAAAATGACCGTGGGACGGTTGATTTCATCTGCCTCCCATTCTGAGCCCGGCAGAGGCTCCAGTACAACCACAGGCTCCTCCCAGTGGATCCCGTCTCTGCTGTGGGTATAGCCAATGGATCTTCTGGGTCTCCAGGAAAACCACATTTTAAACAGAGGACCCTCCTCTGTCTCTTCCAGTAGCAGACTTACATCAAAGCATGTTCCGTAATCCCCTCCGAACACCGGGTTGTGTTCATACTTTTCCCATCCGCCTGCCGTTCCGTACTGATAATACTGTCTGTTCTCCTCACAATCATAAAATGCAATTCTTTCCGAACTGCTCAACGATTCCGGCGCTTTTATTCTCATCCGAACCTCCCCTTTCTGAATTTTATTTGACAGCTCCAATCAGAACACCTTTCTCAAAATATTTCTGAATGAAAGGATACAATACCATAATCGGGAAGCATGCAATCACAATTACCGCATATTTCATCTGTTCATTCATCAGCACCGCATCCATGCCCATTCCCGATGACTGAATTTCACTGGTGATCAGAATTCCTCTCAGATACAGCTGAATCGGTTTCAGTTTTTCATCTGAAAGGAAAATCAGTGGCGCAAAATAGCTGTTCCAGTATCCTACTCCGTAAAACAGAATCAGCACGGAAATAATAGGCTTGGACAGCGGAATAAATACTCTGGTCATAATTGTCCACTCCGATCCGCCGTCAATCTTCACCGCATCTGCCATTTCCTCCGGCAGCGACTCAAAGAAAGATCTCGTAATAATCAGATTATACGCACTGATAATGTAGGGCAGAATAATAGCCCACCTGGTATTGTACAGGTGCAGATTCTGTACCAGAACATAGAGGGGAATCAGTCCGCCGCTGACAAACATGGTAAGTGTCATCAGAAAAGAAAGCTGTTTTCTCAGGAAAAAATGCCTTCTCGACAGGGGATACGCCGTGGTCGCGGTCAGCACCACGCTCATGGTAGTTCCCACCAGAGTATACCAGATCGTATTCCCGAAAGAGGTAAGGACTGATTTGTTCTGCAGAATCATTTTGTATGCTTTCAGAGAAAATCCTTTCGGAAAAAGGTATATATCTCTCGCCAGCACATGATTCGGGTCGCTGAAAGACATACTGACCACGTAGATCACAGGATACAGTGTAACAACAATAATCAGAACCGTGACAGCCACTATTTTCAGATCTGTCTGTCTTCTTTTCCTGTTTTCTTTTTTTCTGCCCATGATGCTCCCCCCTTTCTAGAATATACTGGTTTCCGTTGTCTTTTTGGCTATAAAATTGACACCCACCAGAATGATAACGTTAATCACGGAATTCGCAAGCCCCACAGCAGATGCAAAGCTGTACTGTGCACTGAGAAGACCTTTCCGGTAAACATAAGTGGAAAAAATGTCTGCCGTTGAATAGGTGGCCGGATTATACATCAGAATGACTTTCTCATATCCTATATTCAGCATATTTCCCATATTCAGAATCAGAAGCAGTATAATCGTGGGTGCAATGGACGGAAGTGTAATATGTATCAGCTGTTTCCAGCGCCCTGCTCCGTCCAGAGCAGCCGATTCATACAGCTGCTGGTCAATGGCTGATATGGCGGCAACATAAATAATGGAATTCCAGCCGAATTCCTGCCAGACGCCTGAACCCACATACAGAGTCCGAAACGCCTCCGGCATATTGAAGTAATTTCTGGGGGCCACACCGAATAATGAAAAAAACTGCGTCAGCACGCCGCCGTTTGATGACAGGAGATCCTTTAAAATTCCCACCACAACAACCACTGACACAAAATGCGGAAGATACGCTGCCGTCTGGGCAAATCGCTGCAGATGTCTGTTTTTGATTTCATTTAACAGCAGCGCAAACATGATTGGTATCGGAAACGACCAGATCAGCTGTTCCACACTCAATAAGAATGTATTTTTTACAAGACGTCCGAAATAGACGGAATTCACCAGCTCACGGAAATGCTTCAGTCCCGCCCAGGGACTTCCCCAGATTCCTTTTGAGATATTATAATCCTTGAATGCCATCAGGATTCCATACATGGGACCATAACAGAACACTGCAAAATAGATCACCCCCGGGAGAACGATCAGCAGCAGCATTCTGTCACGTTTCAGATTTTTTATCAGGCCTCTTTTCGCTGTCATCCACAGTTCCTCCCTGTTTTATATGAGCCAGTTTTTATGTCTATGGGTCAGGCTCATTTGTTGTGCAGCTCTTTATATAATGTCCGGGTCAGTTTCCCGACCCGGACATACTCACTGCAATCAAGCGGATATTCGCAATCTGTTTACTTTCTCAACCTGTAATTTCATGATATCTCGCATACTGTGCAGATTTGATCTGGATGATTTCCTGAAGTCCCATGCTGTTTGCTGTCTCTACATAGCTGTCAAAGGAATCCAGTGACTCTGTTCCGATCACGAATGCTGTAAACATCTCTTCCAGATAAGTGGAAAGATCCGGCCACATACTCGTATAAACCTCTGCCTCATCAGCAGTTCCCAGCATTTCCGGGAAAGGATCCACCATGTTTCCATATGCTGCCTGGCAGGCTGTCTCCACCTTGGTTCCCTCGAAAATCTTCATGAAAGCTTCACCGGAGTCATTAATGAAGTATGTCGGCCATGCACCGATACTTCTCAGAGCAGAAAATGCAGAAGTATACGTCTCATTATTTGTAATCAGATCTGTAAATGTGATTTCTCCATTTTCATCTACCTCATAGGAGAGTCCTTCAATACCGTAATTGTAAAGCATCATTCCTTCTTCGCTGGCGTATACATAGTCAATCCACTGAATTGCTGCTTCCGGATTCTCACATGCAGAGGTAACACCGTAATAATGCCATGTCAGTGTTCTCTTTGTCATCTTTGCACTTCCGCCTTCTTCAGACTGGATCACCGGCATGAACTCATAATCACATTCCGGATTGCTTGTTCTTGCAAGATCGTCGGAGGAAGCCATATTATCAGCCGGATCGTGGCAGACAATACCAACCTTGTCTTCTGTAATATTCTGTGTCAGCAGAGTTCCCTCGAGGTCATCACTGATCAGTCCTTCTGAATAACACTTATTCAGGAAAGTCAGCATTTCTTTGTACTGTTCTTCCACTGCTGCATAATGTACAGCGCCTTCATCGTCAGTATACCACAGGCTGTTTGTATTGTAGCCAAAGCCTGTCATCAGATAATACAGCTGCATCAGGCCATTCTTGGTAGCCAGAGGGATTTCATCTGACGGATCACCGTTTCCATTGGCATCTTCATTCTTAAATGCAACCAGAACATCATATAATTCATCAACTGTGTCAGGCATTTCCAGTCCCAGCCGATCCAGCCAGTCCTGTCTGATATAGAGATAATCCGGTACATAATCGTTAATATCTCCCCACCAGCCTGCCAGCGCATAAATATTTCCGTCAGAGGAGGTACACATTGCTTTCAGTGCCGGATATTTCTCGAACAGCTTCTGGATATTCGGGGCATACTCTTCGATCAGATCATTCAGCGGAATCAGAACACCGTTTCTTGAGTAAGTATCCACACCAACGTTTGAGTCAAAGGGCGGTATCTCCACCATGTCCGGAAGTCCCTCCAGAGATGCCATTCTCGTCTGAAGCACCGTCTCCACATCACTGCTGTACGTATCCCATTCAATATGGACGCCTGTACGTCTTTCAATTTCCTGCTGTACCTCTGTCGGGTCGTTGTAGCTGACTCCTGCACACCAGGTATCATTTCCCATGTAAGTTAATGAAACACTGCCCGGTTCGCAGATCAGGGATTCTCCTGCCTCCTCCGCCATAGCCGCGGTTCCCATACCTGTCATCATCAAAGAAACTGTCACTGCTGCTGTCAATACTCTTGAAATCATTCTTCGTGCCATAAACTGCTCTCCTTTCTATTGTTCTGAGATAACTGTTCAGATCCAGTCTTTAAAACGCAGTCATTTTACGTCCGTTTTATTTTGTTCGGCTCTGAACAACATGCACATCACTTTCCCTTTTCCATAAGTCTGGCCAGTTCTTATTGCACAAGGTTTTTCGTTGATGTCATCATTATATTAGTATTTTTTATATTTTCATAGAAACAAAATCCACTTTTTTGTGCATATTGTGCAATTGATCGCAGTTTTTGTTTGAAATCTTTTATTTTGTTTGCATCAGATTCCTCTGTCGGCGCATAATTTCCCCTCCAGTCCGGAATCCTATACCAAAAGCTGTTCTTTCGTGATCAAAAGGAGAGTGCCATTATGGAAAAAAATCATGTGCCCGACTTTCAACTGAAAAGACTTCCCTGGAAGCGGATTCTGATTGCTGCCGGAGCTCTGGCTGCCGTTCTTGTCCTGCTGCTGCTTATCACTGTCTGGTACCTGATCGTGACTGCGCCCGACCTTTCCTCCATCGATGTCTCACCCAGTGGATCCGCCACGTACATCTGTGATCAGAACGGCAATTATGTGCGCAAGCTCACACTTGCGTCCTCCAACCGTGATATTGTATCACTGAGCGAGATACCAGAAGCGCTGCAGCATGCGGTCATCGCCATTGAAGACGAGCGTTTCTTCGAACACAGCGGCATTGATATCCGCGGCATCGCAAGAGCCTTCCTGAGCGGCATCTCTCACGGCAGCTTCACAGAGGGCGCAAGCACCATTACCCAGCAGCTGATCAAGAACAGCATTTTTACAGAATGGACACAGGAAAATTCCTTTCATGACCGGTTCAGCCGAAAAATACAGGAACAGTATCTTGCCGTGCAGCTTGAAAAGACTGCGTCCAAGGATGAAATTCTGGAGGATTATCTGAATACCATCAATTTCGGTGCCGGATGCTACGGCGTACAGGCCGCTTCGCGCAGGTATTTCGGCAAAGACGTTTCGGAGCTCACCCTGTCTGAGTCAGCCGTCCTTGCAGCAATTCCTCAGAATCCCTCCAGCAACAATCCCATCAGCAATCCGGAGGCCAACCGGAAGCGCCGGGAAATTGTTCTCAACTATATGGAAGAACAGGGTTATATCACAGAAAGCCAGAAAAATGAGGCTCTGTCTGACGATGTGTATGGACGGATACATGCGTATGATGAGACGTATGAAAATGAAACTGCCTATTCCTGGTACGAAGATGCTCTGATCGACCAGGTCATTGATACGCTGATGTCTGAAATGAACTATTCCTCTGACCAGGCGTACCGCGCCGTGTACAGCGGGGGACTGCGCATCTACTCCGCGCAGGACTGCAAACTGCAGCAGATCTGTAATGAAGAGTTCCAAAATCCTGCCAACTTCCCGGAGGGGACACAGTACGGTGCAGACTACGCGCTGAGCGTGGCGGATGAAAACGGACTGGTCACACACTACAGTTCTGAATCGCTGCGCTCCTGGATTCGCGAAACAGAAAATGAGGATTTTGACCTGATCTGTTCTTCTGAGGAGGAAGCGCAGGGATATGCAGATGCTTTCCGGAACCACATCATAGAGATGTACACGAATAAACAGGGAGATTCCGACCCGGGCAGTATCAGCATCCTCGGCGAGCGTCTGACGCTCTCTCCCCAGCCCCAGGCCTCCCTTATTCTGATCGAACAGGAGACAGGCTTTGTCCGTGCCCTTGTGGGGGGCCGCGGTGAAAAAACAGCCAGTCTCACCCTGAACCGTGCTTCAGAAACACTGCGTCAGCCGGGTTCCACCTTTAAAATCCTGACTGCCTACGCATCGGCGCTGGATGCCCACCGCCAGACGCTTGCCACAGTATATGAAAATGAACCCTTTGCATACAGTGACGGAACGCCTGTCAGCAACTGGGATGTCACAGACTACTCCGGTGATATCACAATCCGCGAAGCCATAACGCGCTCTGTCAACGTCGTTGCCGTAAAATGCCTCACAAAAATCACACCCCGCTCCGGCTTTGATTACGCGCGGAGACTGGGAATTACAACGCTGTTGGATTACTCCGACACAGACGGCCAAGCCTCCGACGTAATTCAGCCCCTCGCTCTGGGAGGCATCACCCGGGGTGTCTCCAATCTGGAGCTTTGCGGCGCGTACGCAGCCATTGCCAACGGCGGCCTTTACACACAGCCGAAGCTGTTTACGAAAATTCTGGACCGCCATGGCAACACTGTGATCGACTGCACTTCCCGTTCAGATTCATTTGTCCGCGTCCTCAAAGAGAGCACCTCTTTTCTTCTGACAGATGCAATGAGGGATGTCGTCACCTCGCCTGACGGAACTGCCTATGGAACCGTTTACGCTTCGGAGCAGCCGGTCGCCGGAAAGACAGGAACCACATCCAGCTACAGAGACATCTGGTTTGTGGGCTATACCCCTCTCTATACCTGCAGCGTCTGGGGCGGCTACGACAACAACGGAAAACTTCCCGACGGTTCCAATTACCATTCCTACAGCAAAACACTGTGGACTGCCGTTATGGACCGCATTCACGCCGGACTCCCTGCAGGGGAATTTACACAGCCGGACTCCGTCGTCTCCGTGACACTTTGCCGAAAAAGCCACCTGATTGCAGTTCCCGGTGGCTGTCCGGAGACGTACACAGAATATTTTGAGGACGGCACACAGCCCGACAAAATATGTGATATCCACGAGCCGGTTCCCGAGACAGAACCAATCACCATTTATCAGGAGCTTCTCGACCAGATTCTGACAGAATCTGAAGCGGAATCCGAGTTAAATTCTGAACTGGTTACTGATACCGAATCCGAGTCTGATTCTGAATCGGCTGCTGATACCGAATCCGAGTCCGGTTCTGAGCCAGACACCGGAATCGAATCCGAATTCAGTCCGGAGTCAGATATCAATACGGAATCCGGCTCCGAACCAACTCTCAACAATCCGGGGAATATTGCAGATGACCAGTCATCCTCCCGGGAACAAAAAAATCAGCCGGAAACCAGTTCTTTTGAAGATCTGATTAACCGACTGAATGGTCAGAATCCGGGGATGACCACTTCCCTCTTTTAGAGCGATAGACGGGGCTCGAACCCGCGGTCTCGACCTTGGCAAGGTCGCGCGTTACCAACTACGCCACTATCGCATTTCTTAATTACTTGCCTCAACAAATATAGATTATACTCATTTTTTGAAATTTGTCAACCTGTTTTTTGAATTTTTTTATTTTTTTATTTTAACTTCATCTACAGGCAGATCAGGCAAATCCGCCACTTCATGCTCTGTGGTTCACTAATTAACCAGACCTATATTTTATTTATGATATATGTAAATATAGTGATTTACATATAATGATTGGTATAGGCAATAACTTTACAGTCTACTAGAATATAATATTGATTCCATTTGGCTGCATAATCAAATCTGCAAGTTCATCGCTGCTTATTGAGATGTCCTTACTCCTTATATCAAAAATAAGTGTCCCCAGTACTACAATATTTCCATCCCTGCCAGTACTTAAGATTGTTTTTATATCTTCTCTGTTTTCTAAAATATTTTCTCTGTGCAAAACCTGTACCAGTTTTGGTGTACTGAATATAATAATCTTTTTTCCTCTGTGCTGCTTTGCAGTTGCCTTAAATAAAGCGTCTATCTTACTCCCTGCTTCTTTATCATCTGTAATCACACAGAATTTCCCGTCACCTTCACCCGGCATATAAGATAAAATATGTAAACAGATTGCCAGCAATTCTTCTCCCAAATTATCTCCGGACTCTTTATTTCCCCTGACTGTGTGAAGCCTCACATGAATAAATTCACGTGCTTCCTTTGCCGCTTTAGACGGCAGG
>SFEV01000067.1 GCA_004557975.1 Lachnospiraceae bacterium | reverse complement strand
AAAATACTCTTTAAGAATCTTTCAAGGTTGTTTCACTGTTCAGTTATCAAGGTTCTCTGTTTAAGTTTTGTTGTCTCTCTTGCCGAGCAACTCTGATATATTATCATATGTTTTTCGGTTTGTCAACAACTTTTTTGAAGTTTTTTTAACTTCTTTCGAAGCAGCTTATTGCTCCGCTTTGATTTTATTTGTGCCCTGCTGTTTTCCTCAGCAGCGAAGACAATAATACCACTGTGTTTTACTTTTGTCAACAAGTTTTTTTAACTTTTTCAAAGCTTTTTTTCATCCTTTATTTTATCGGAATAATCCCCTCATCAGCAGAAAAGGAATGCTGCATCCAATGCCTCATTCCTTTCTTCCCCGGGCAATATCCCCGTTACCTTATTTATATATGTGTATTCTCTTCATACACGGGCAGACGGATATTCGCAATCCGCTTCGCTGCCTGCTCATAACCGAATAACTGCTTCGCAGTTTATCAGATGAGGGGCTTTTCTCACTCCACTTTAGACAGCAGAATTCTGTCATTGTCCAGTTCTTTTCCTGCACCGGCGCTGAATTTCTCCAAAAGGCCGTCCACAGTCAGACCTGCACGCTCTTCTCCGCTGATATCCAGTACAATCCGCCCGGAATCCATCATCAGCGTACGGTTACCAAGCTGCAGTGCAGAGTGCATATTGTGGGTGATCATCAGACATGCCAGATTATTTTCAGCCACAATCTTTCTGGTCAACTCCAGCACCTTGTCGGCCGTCGCCGGATCAAGAGCTGCCGTATGTTCATCAAGCAGAAGAATTTTCGGCGGAACCAGCGTAGCCGCCATCAGAAGTGTCAGCGCCTGACGCTGTCCTCCGGAGAGCAGACCCACCGGCTGTTTCATACGGTCTTCCAGTCCCATATCCAGAAGAGCCAGCCTCTCCCGGAACATCTGGCGTTCTGCATTTGTCACTCTTGAAAAAACAGATTTCTTCTTTGATGCGCGCAGATATGCCAGTGCAAGGTTCTCTTCGATCGTCATATGCGGCGCAGTACCGCGCATCGGGTCCTGAAACAGACGACCGATCTCACGGGATCTTTTGTAATCCGGCATGTATGTGATATTGCGGTCATCCAGGTAAATGCTTCCCTCATCCACATAAAAGCTTCCGCAGATACAGTTGAACAGAGTGGATTTTCCGGCTCCGTTGCTTCCGATAATAGTCACAAAATCCCCATCATTTACCGTAAGGTCCACATGATCCAGCGCCACCTTCTCATTCACCGTTCCGGCGTTGAATACTTTTCTTATATTACTCAGCTTCAGCATACTCCGCTTCCTCCTTTTCTTCCGGAAGAAGCAGCAAGCTTCTTTTTCTGGAATGCAATCTGCTGCTTCAGATACGGTGATGCAATCGCAACAGCCACAATCACAGCAGACACCAGCTTCAGGCATTCTGCCGGGATATGCAGACGCAGAGCGATGGCAATGGCAAAACGATACAGACAGCTTCCGACAATAACGCCCACAATCCGTCTGAATACTGTATTTTTGCCTACAAGCGTCTCACCAATAATCAGGCTGGCCAGCGCTATCGTCACCATACCTGTACCGAGATTAATATCACACGTTTTCTGATACTGTCCAATCAGGCAGCCGGAAAGCGCCGTAAGGGAACCGGAAATGCAAAGACCCACTGTGATTGTAAATCCTGGATTGATGCTGGAAGCCCTCACCATGTCAGAATTGTCTCCTGTGGCCCGGATGGACAGACCGATTCTTGTCCCCAGAAACCAGGCAAGAAGAACGCAAATAATAACAACAATCAGTATGGAAACAATCAGCTTGTACCACGTTGTTCCAAACAGCTCCTTGCAAAGACTGTAGACTGTCTCGCATTTGAACAGCGACAAGTTTGAAGAAAAACCCATAACCGCCAGATTCACTGTATACAGTCCTGTATTCACAATAATACCTGCCAGTATGGATTCCACCCCCAGTTTTGTCTGCAGTGATGCCATGATAAAACCGGAGCACACACCTGCCAGCATCGCCGCGAAAAGTGCCAGTATGGGGTGTCCCATAATTGCCACCTGGGCACCTACTGCACAGCCCAGTGTAAAGCATCCGTCAGTCGATAGATCAGCAATATTCAGGATAGAGTAGCTCAGAAACAGTGCCAGAGCCACCAGCGCATAGATAAATCCCAGCTCCAAAGCGCTGATCACGACCGGAAGAGATAATAGAGAGTCCATTGTTACCGTGTCCTTTCTTTTTGTTGATAAATTACAATGCCTGTTCCGCATTTACAAAAACAACACAGAAACTGCATTTCATGCAGTTTCGCGCGTGATACCCTCGGGATTTCCGCGCATTCTGCGCGAAAACACCTCGCGGAACAGTGGCACGTGAACAGTTACATTGTCCGGATCAGCCCTCAGTAACTGCGCTGCCGGATATGTCACTCAAATTCCTCTGCTGTAACTGTCTCCACAACTGCCGTACACTTTTCAGCAAATCCACTGTAGTCCAGTCCGAGAGCCTCTGCTGTCTCTGTGTTGACTGTTGCAATACCGTTGTCGAATGTCTGTACCGGTGTCACTGCCGGATCTGCTCCCTGCAGAATCTCAATAACCATGTCTGCCGTAGCCGTTCCAAGATTCTCATAATCCACGCCATATCCGCAGAATGCGCCGTTTAATGCGAAGGAATCAGCTCCTGCATAGTGCGGGATACCTGCATCGATAAATTTCTCATAGATACCCAGCTCTGCAGTCATAACAGTATTGTCAGTAGGAGTAAATACTGCATCTACACCTGCTGCGATCAGTGCGTCTGCCGCCTGTGTCACTTCTGTATTGTTTGTACCTGTCTTTTCCACGTACTCAACACCCTTTTCTTCCAGATATGCCTTTGCGTCTGCAATCGGCTGCTTGGATGCATCCTCTGACTGGCTGTAGAGAAGACCAACAGATTTGATATCCGGATTTGCCACAAACATCAGATCCAGGATAGCATTTGTATTCAATGCGTCGCTGGTACCTGTGATATTGGAACCCGGTGCTTCCATGGATTCAGCCAGTCCTGCTCCTACCGGGTCAGATACGGCTGAAAATACTACCGGTACAGGATTGTCCTCTGTGGCAGCCTGCACAATCTGTGCCGTCGGAGTAGCAATCGGAACTATCACATCCACACCGTCCGATAGAAGCTGTGTCGTAATCTGGCTCAGCATCGTGGAATCTGCCTGCCCATTATATACGAAACCGTCGAAAATATAGTTGTCTTCACCTTCCTCTGATTTTGCGGTAAGCTGTGCTTCGATGGCCGCTTCAATCTGGTTCAGAGAAGCATCATCAACGAACTGGATAATACCTACTTTGTAATCAGCTGCCATTACTGTTGCGGAAAGTGCCATTGCTGCTGTTACAGATGCTGCTGTTGCTGTGAATAATCTTTTTTTCATAGTCTTGTTCTCCTTTTCTGTCACGCCGCAGGGGCGGTATCTTGGTTTTGCAAAGGAGTCACCGGTGTATATTTCATGTGGTATTTCCGGTATCTCACCGTACAGAGAACTGTTGAATTCTTCCTGTACGATAAAAAACCGTCCCAGATATTTTTATCTGAGACGGTAATAATTTCTTATTATCGCGGTACCACTCAACTTGACTTGAAGTCCACTTTCGCATGTACTATCATACACTCCTGATTGATAACGGGTTCGGTTCCCGGCGATTCCTACTCATTGTTCAGATCGCCCTCAAAAGTCCATTCAGCAAACCGCTCCATGCTGCATTTCCACCATCTGCAGCTCTCTGTGACTTCGCAATGAATGCTTACTACTCTTTCTCATCGGTTTCTTCCTTTGTTATGGTAAAGTGTAACACTGGCAAAGTGTTTTGTCAACTGTTAATTTTTTCTGATTCTGTATGAATTCGTTACTGTTCACGTGCCACTGTTCCGCGAGGTGTTTTCGCGCAGAATGCGCGGAAATCCCGAGGATATCACGCGCGAAACTGCATGAAATGCAGTTTCTGTGCATCGCGAAGCGCGTTGCTGTGAACGAAGCGAACAGTAACATGAATTCTATATGAACAGCGCAGTCGCATGGAGTACAATCTGCAAGAACACGTTGGAATCGTACAGCTGACACAGCAACTCACTCTCCTGCACAAGACCCAGCAGGTACAGTCCCGCCTGTGTGCCTGACAGCATGGAAAGAATCAGGAAAAATATCCAGATAAAAAACAGTGCTTCTACCAGACCGAGCAGCAGTCCTGCCAGCCGGTTTACCACGCGGATCACCGGAATATGCGCCAGTATGTCAAGGGCGGCAATAACAGCGTGCAGAATCAGCTGTACCAGAATCACCGCCACAATAAACGAAACCGCGTTCAGAATCAGCGTGGCGGCAAAATGTGCCACATACTCCTGAAAGCTCTGTACATGCAGGCTTGCATATCCATCCGCATTGTTGTAATCAAGCAGCATATCCTTCAACATCTGCGGGACCGGAAGCCGTTCAATAATCTCCATCTGATCGACACGGCTGATATTCATTCCGGCAGTATACATACTGCCCAGCCCGGTTCCACCGGTACTGTCCTGCTGTGTTTCATCCGTTCCTGCATCCTGCCCTTTGGAAAACAGTTCTTCCACCTGCTCTGTGACCATCTTTTCACTCTGTTTTACAATGTACTCATACACCGGAGTACTGTCCTTCAGAAAATCTGTCACATACGGCAGAAAAGCTGAGACCAGCACGATCGACAGCACAAGAGAAAGCATGGATGCCAGCTTCCGGACGAATCCTTTTCTGAAACCGGACAGTGCAAATGCTGCCGTCACCACAAGTATGATAATCTCAAGTATATTTATATTCATAACCTCCTCCAGTATCAGCTTATCCTGATCCAGTCAAAGCTGTCCTCCGTAATAACCAGATATTTGCGGAAACCGGAAAAGTAGAAGATATCCTGAATCGACTTTTCGTACGGCGACTCAAATCGTTTTCTTCCGGCGGCTGTAAATACATGGCACTCTTTTTCGCTGAACATCAGAATCTGTCCGTCCTGCATCCTGATTTCATCAAAATCCGCATTCACGCTGCGCTTTGCCTTCCGCTTTCCATTGTAATTATACAGCTCCATCCGATATTCGTACTCTTCTTCCGCATTTGTGAACAGAAAGCCGATCCTGTCATCATCGTGGAAACAGCTGATAATCTCTTCATCAAACGTCACGGCAGAAGATTTTTTCGGCGCACTGTTCCCCTTGAACACAACAAATCCATTGTCAGCTACTGCTACCGCACAGGAATTTCCGGTAAAATAAATCTCGGGCATGACCTGCTCTGTAAATGTCTCACTGCTCACAACATAATTGTCCTTTGCCTCTCCGACGGAACCGAAATGATAGAAGACAATATCGGTCTTCATAATTCCCTGATCAATACCCAGATACGAGACAGCCAGCTTCTGTCCGTCCGGTGAAAGATCCATATCCAGCGGATATCCGGACTCCGCCACCGTAGTTTTATCGCTGGCAATCGCCGTTCCGTCAGATTTATACAGGTTAATCCAGGTCACATTGTCATCTTCGAGAACAACAGCCACCACACCCTGTTTTGAGACACGCACCTTCAGAATCGGAAGCAGAGTCTCAAAATGACCGACCTGCCCTTGCGTATCTATCACGTAAACCTGAGTCCCCTGCTGCTCCGCAATCACCATAACCTCACCGCAGACATCCGCAATGGGGGCCTGCATATTATATGTAATGCTCCATTTCAGCTCGTTGCTGCGGCTCACACATGATACGCCGTCTGAATTGTACCGGTAAATCACCTTTCCGACTGCTTCGTACCTGGTACCGGATGATACCTTGTTCTCTATGGATTCCGTGATAATATAATCCGTAAACGTATGCAGTTTATTATACAGTATAAAGCTGCCCAGCACACCGACTATCAGCACAAGTATAATCAGCCGCACACGAAATCGCTTCCGCCTGTTCTTCTCCAGCTTTTCTTTTAAGTTGCCCTCCGGCAAATCGATTTTGTTCTCATTGCCGGAAGACAGAGCTTTCTCTTCTATTTCCAGTTCGTCCTCGTCATCTTCCTCATTCAGTCTGAGAAAGCTGAGCTGTTCTTTCATCTGACGAAAATTTCTGATCCACTTTTCTTTATCCATCCGTAATACCTGTATCCGTTTCTGTCATATCTGTTCCTGTTTTTCATGATTCGCATATAATATAGCAGAATCCTCGTTCAAACGCAACCGTGGCTTCGGCTATACGGTTTTCTCCGGTAACAGTCATTGCTGTTCAGATGTCCGGTCATGCAGGCCACAGACAGTCTACGGAAGCACAATTTTCTGTCCGGGCATAATCATGTTGGCATCCTCGATCCCGTTCGCCTCACAGATTTCCGCCAGATGATCCAGGCTTCCGTAATATCTGCCGCAGATTTCCGCCAGCGTATCACCCTGACGTATCACATACGCCGCCTGCGTCTGCCGCATGGACACAGCCTCCTGCGCTGAGTCCTCTCCGGAAGAATCGGCAGAATTTTCCACAGCGTCGGTTTCCCCTGAGAAAGCGTCAGTATCTGCTGCAGAGTCATCTGCTGTACCGGGACTTCCGTCATCCGAAACTGACACTGAGGTATCGGTACCGGAAACCGATAACGATGTCCGGACAGCATCGGGATCCTCCTCCCAGAAGGAATCTGAGCCTGCCAGATCTGTACTGCCCGGATTTTCCGCAGCATCCTGCCCCACCGATGTCCGGACCGCTTCCGAAATACCGGCGGTTTCCGATGCCGTATCCCCGTCTGTCATTTCCACCTCCCGCTGCACAGTATTGTCCGGAACTGCCGTCAGAGACTGTGTTGACCTGTATCCTGTCATGTCCCCGGCAGCAGTCTGAACCTGCTGCCCGCCCGCGGAATTTGCAGCAGCGCTCTGAATCTGCTGTTCACCCGCGGAATTTGCGGCAGCGCTCTGAATCTGCCGATAGCCTGACGTATCCCCTGTCAGTTCCGGCAGATTCTGCACAGTCCGGATATCCTCCATTTTGTTAACCACAATTGCTCCGATCACAAGGACTGCAACCATGAAAAACGAGCTTGCCAGCTTCAGCATACTGCTTCTTTTCCGTTCACTCTTCTCGGCAATTTTCCCCCGGAAATTTTTGATGGCTTTATCCGGCAGGCTTTCTTTTTCTACACTTTCATCCCCGAATACCTCCGCCAGATATTCCTGCATTCTCCGATTCTGTTCATAAAACACAAAATACCCGCGTATTCCCTGATACTGCCCGTTTTTCATCAGGTAAAGATTTTCTTCCTGTTCCTGGAGATGGTAAAGCAATTCTGCCGATTCCGGGAGCGCCTCCGAGAGCCGTTCCATTCTGGCAGTCGGATACGTGCCAATCACGCAGCAGCCCTGAACTTCCCACTCGGGGAAATAATTCCGGCATTCCCTCTGCAGTCTCACAGCAAGTGTTTCCCCGTTCCGTTCCTCTCCATTCATTTCTTCTCTGTTCACATTTTCTCCATTCCGTTCCTTTCTGTTCATTTCTTCTCTGTTTAGTTTTTCTGTGTTCAGTTTTTCTCCGTTCCCCGCTTCTCTGTCCTGCTCTTTTCGTGTCTGCTCTTCACGATCCTGATCTTTGCGGTCCTGTGATTTCCCCTCCTGTTCCTTACAGTCTCTCTCTTTTTGCTCCTGTTTCTTTTTATTCTGTTCCTTTCCTCCCGAAAGTTTCTTTTCCGCGGCCGCTTCGTCCGGCACTTCAAGAATTCCCCGGATAAAAATATATTCTGAGTCTTCCGTCTGGCATTTTTCTCCCAGAAATACTCCCAGATATCCCTGCTCTTCTTTCTGTTCCTTTTTCCGGATATAAGTCATGACATAGTCTTCCACACAGATCTTTTCTCTGCCCCGGACTTCTCCTATCTGGCGTATGTTTTTCGGCAGTCCCGCCTCTTTGCCCATACTCCTACCACTCCTTTTTCCATACTCCAATTACCTTACCATATACTTTATGCAGAATTTAGTATTTCATGGACAGAAAGTAATTTTTTTTCGCGGCTATTCCGAATATTCCGGCTAAAAAGGCTGCATATTATCCACCGGAGGTGGATACACTAGAGAAACCAGGCGTCTATGTCCATGATGAAATACAGGAGTGTAATTCCATGAAAATATATCACAAAAACGCAGCTTCCGGCCGCTCCGGATCTGCACCGCTTCACCCAGACCGTCTGCGGAGCCTTCTGGAAACCTGCAGCCCGGATTCAGGGGAAATCATTCTGCTGTGTATCGGTACTGACCGGATTATCGGCGACAGCCTTGGGCCGCTGGTGGGAAGCATGGTGGAGCGCAGCTGTCATTTGCATCCGTTCGAAGCCTGCAGATCACAGCCTCCATTACGGTACCAATCACAGTCTCAATCACAATTTCAGACACGGCTTCTGTCGGAAGCTTCCCCGCAGTATCGTCTGACTGTGTATGGCACACTGGAATCCACCGTTCATGCTCTCAATCTGGAAAAGATCAGCATGCATATAAAAAAGAAGCATCCAGGCAGTACTGTGATTGCCGTGGATGCCTCTCTTGGATCTTATGAAAGTATCGGTTCGGTCTTTATCCGTTCCGGCGGTTTGCGCCCCGGCGCCGGAGTCCGCAAATCGCTTCCCTGCATCGGAGACATTTCCATCACCGGCATTTCCGGTGAGCAGAGCCGTCATCCGTATCTGGCATTGCAGACTGTACGTCTTTCCACCGTCACACAGATGGCCGAGCTGATCAGCGGCTGCATTCTGTGCGCATGCACGGACGGCAGCTCCGGCTAATTATTCGCAAAAACATCTGCCACCTCGCTGATGGTAATGTACGCTTTGGGGTCAATCTCTTTCACAATGTCTTTCATTCTCGTAACCTGAAAGCGATTGACCACAAAATAAATAACTGTTTTGCTTTCATTGGAGTACCCTCCAACCGCATCAATTTTTGTGCTTCCTCTCTCAAAAACGGCCGACAGCGCTTTGCTGATTTCATCCGGTCTGGTGGTAATAATCATTGCGCTTTTCTCCCTGTCGATACCCTCTACAATGAAGTCAATGGTTTTCAGCGCAGCTGCATACGTTACAATCGAATACAGAGGCAAAATCCAGCTCTTAATTACAATGCCGCAGACAATATAAAGCACCACATTATACATCATGACAAATGTTCCGACAGAAATTCCGATCTTCTTTGCAAATATCACGGCCATTACCTCAATACCGTCTATTGCACCGCCGGATCTGATGACAAGTCCGCTGCCGATTCCGGAAATGATTCCTCCGAACAGTGCACACAGAAGCAGGTCCGTCCCTGCCAGCGGAGATGCCATGCTGACATCAACAGGCAGTACATCCGTAATCAGCCATGCCGACACCGAATAAACTGCGACCGCATAAATAGAATAAATCGTAAAAACTCTTCCCTGTTTCCTGAAACCGTACAAGAACAGCGGAATATTCAGTACCAGCAAAAATACGGACAGCGACAGCCATTCCGGCGTGATCTGACCGAGAAGCATGGAAGTACCTGAAATTCCGCTGTCATACAGCTTCACAGGATTCAGAAAAATCGTGATTCCAATTGCATTAATAATGCCTGCTACAGTAATCATCAGTATCTTTTCCCATTTCACACCATGTAACATCTTTTTCATAATGAAATTCCTCACGTCCGCAGTTTGTATAGTTAAACATTCTAACATGACCTTCACATTCATGTAAAGAAGCATTCCGCCTGCATCATTCCGGCTTCCTCCGGATATCTCCGAAAATCCTGTATGAATCCCTCTTGTTCTTTCTTTATCAAGCGGATATCCGCAATCCGCTTCGCTGCTTGCTCATAACCGAATAACTGCTTCGCAGTTTATCAGATGGGGCTTTTATCCCACCTGATACAGGCAAGCCCCTACCCGCCACTTAATTCTCTGCACATTTGAAGTGGGGACTTGCTTGATTCGGTTAAATGCATTACAATAAATCAAACAAAAAAAACGGAGGGAATGATTGAAAATGAAAGTATATATCAGCGTTGACCTCGAAGGGGTGACCGGCTCCACATCATGGGAGTCCACAAATCTCGGAGACACAGAACATCCTGCTGTCGCAGAACAGATGAAGCGTGAAGCTCTGGCCGCTGCACTCGGCGCCATTGATGCCGGAGCCACAGAGGTCTATATCAAGGATGCCCACGACAGCGGAAGAAACTTTGACATCACAGGCTTTCCGAAGGAGTGCCGTTTTATCCGCGACTGGACCTGCAGTCCCGAATCAATGATCGGAGGCATTGACGAGACCTTTGAAGCTCTGCTCTTCGTCGGATATCACAGCCCTGCAGGCTTTGACAGAAATCCACTGAGCCATACCATGAACCGCGGCAATAATTATGTCAAATTCAACGGAAAAATATCCAGTGAATTTCTGATCCATGCACTGTACGCTGCAGAGCTGGGTGTACCTTCCGTATTCTTAAGCGGCGACCAGGCACTGTGCGACCATGTCCATGAATATGATAAACAGATCAGAACGGTAGCAGTTAAAGATGGAATCGGCTGTGCAACCATCAGCATCACACCGGAGGAAGCATGCCGCCAGATCCGCGAACAGGCACGTGAAGGCGTACTGAACAGATCCGGCTGCCATATCGAAATTCCGGAAACACTGACCATGGAAATCTGTTTCAAGGATCATTTCCGGGCACACAAGGCCAGCTTTTTCCCCGGTGTAAAGCAGACCGGACCGTACACGGTCGAGTATACCGGAAAATCCGTCAGCGAAGTGGCTGCCTGCAGAATGTTTATCCTGTAGAATGTTTATCCTGCAGACGGGCACTCATGGATGAATTTGCTCACAAAACAAATTGCCCGGGTGATACATACCGCGCTGCTGTGTATTCCAGTACCGCATAACACATCACCCGGGCCTGTGTTTCTCCGGCTTATCCAGCTTCAGCATATTGGCGATCAGACCGGAAAGCCGCTTCGTGACATGCAGAAGGAACACTGATGATTACCACTGCCAGATCCGGAAACAGAATCTTATGCAGGTTTTATTTACATTCTGTTTGAGTCTTGTTTCTGAAATATTAATTCATATTTTACCCTTAACGGTTTCTTTCTTATTTAGCCATATATAGAATGCCACATTCAGAGCAATTCCGAACATGGTAGCGGCCGGTGCTGCAAAACCAATTTTCATTAAACCTGCATTCGGCTGAATACTCATGTAATATGCCAGCGGAAGACGTACAAGCAATGTCTGTATTAATCCCTGCATCATTACCCAAAGAGTTTCGCCATGTCCATTAAAATAGCCTACCATACTGAACAGCACTGCAGTAACAATTGTCTCCAGAGCAAAGCCTTTCAAATAATCATACCCATTTTGGATTACAATCGCATCCGTAGTAAATATTCCGGTCAAAAGATCGCCTTTGAACAATATGAATGCAAATACGAAACAGCCAACTGTCATTCCGATACCAATACCGGTAAACATCGCTTTTTTTGCACGTTTCTCATTCCCGGCCCCCACATTTTGCGAAACAAAGGATGCCATCGACTGCATTAACGAACCCGGTATCAGCATTGCAAAATTTACAAGCTTGCATGCCACACCGTATCCTGAAGAAGCCTCCAGGCCCAGTCTGTTGACAAAAGCACAAAGAGCAAGAAACGATATCTGCGTTAGACACTCCTGAAGCGCAAGCGGAAGTCCAATCTTAAGTGCCCGCCTGCATTGGCTGTTGATCCTGAAATCTGCTTTCGAAATCTTAAATGGCAGCTTTCTTTTAGCAAGCAGAAACAGCGCAAAAATAACACTGATTGCCTGTGCAAATACAGTTGCAATCGCTGCGCCCGCAGCATTCATATGAAATCCTGCCACCAGTACCAGATCCCCTATAACATTGACCGCACATGCTACCGCCACAAACATCAGGGGTGATTTGCTGTCTCCAAATCCTCTGAAAATTGCAGCCAGAACATTGTAAGCAACAATAAAGAATATTCCTGCGCCACAGATGCGCACGTAGACAGAGGTCAGGCCGACAGCTTCCTCGGGAGCCTGCATTAGAGTTGAAATCTGACGTGAGAAACATATCATTATAACAAAGAGCACTACTGAAATTATGGAAAATACCAGTGCAGAACCACCAATAAGGGAACCTGTCTGCTCCTCTTTCTTTTCCCCTAAATATCTCGCTATCAGAACAGTAATTCCCATCGCAAGCTGTGTGATAATAAATGTAACAAGATTCAGCACCTGACTTCCGGTAGATACTGCCGAAAGTCCTGACGTCGTTCCGAACCTGCCTACCACCAGCAAATCCACCGCCCCATAAGCTGCCTGTAAAATAAGCGCTCCAAGTACAGGCAGCATGAAAGCGATCAGCTTCCTGCTAATACTTCCCTGTGTAAAATCCGTTTTCTGATTATTCAAGATTAATTCTCCTTTCTCGCATGACCTGGTATAATTTCCGGACAGTACGAATCATACAGTCAGCCTCTTCCTCCGAAATATTATCTAAATACCCGGACAGTTCACCATAATATTTTCTGTCGTATTTGTCGGACAATTTCTCTCCCTCCTCTGTAATGGAAATATACGTAATGCGTCCATCCTCATCCGAAGAAATTTTATTGAGATAACCTTTTTCCTCCATTTCCTTAACCGTCCTGGTAACTCCCGGTCTCGGAAGATTCAGTGCATCACTGATGTCCGAAATCTTTACCTTCTTATTCTGATCTTCCAGTTTATGAATAGTATCCAGAAACTGAATATAAGAGGGTGATACTCCATTCGGCAGTTCAGGAAGCAGGTCTCTGATTCTCTTTGCAAGATAACATGCGTCTATCATTTCTTTTATCTTTTCTGTTTTCATATTTCCCCCTTTAATTACCACAGTTAATTATCAGCGGTAATTATATGCAGTATTTCCTGTTTTGTCAAGCAGGCATTATATTGCCACAGAAAAAAAGCCCTGGAAAATCATTCCGGGCTTTTTGATTCAGCAGTTTCCTAAAACTGTGCGGACGTATCCAATTTCCAAATATGTTTATCTCTGCAAAACAACAGACATACACCGATTCCCATCACCCACAGCACGCCGAAGAAGCATGCTGCTCCGCTTCCTTTCCCGATACCAAAGCATCTCACAAGAAGGCTGTGCGCATCCTGCGATGCCATGATCGGTTCAAACAATTGGTCAACCAGCCATCCCCCCATCAGATAGCCCAGGGGTATGGTGAAAAACTGAAACGTATTCCGGGCCGCAAATACCCGCCCCTGAATTTCTTCCGGAATGGTCAGGCGGAAAATGGCATCCAGATTTGTGTTCATCCAGGGGATAGCGACCCAGCCGAGAAACGCGCCAAAGCACCAAACCGGCAAACTCTGACCAAAGGCAAGGAAGAAATTCTCCGTACTCATGGACAGCATCAGGCAAATCCAGATAGCTCTGACCCGGCTTTTGGGTGTTTTCATAAACGTTGCCAGAATACTACCCACCAAAGAAGCAATACCGATTACCGCATTGACCACGCCCATGGACAGCTCACCGGCATTCGGCTTTGACAGCATCATGGCAGGGAAAGCAGCATTATACATGGATGCCACCAGATTGATACCTGCGAGAAACAGCATCAGATGAAAAATACCCAAATTCTTCTGCAGCCATCGTATCCCTTCGTCAGCGGCCTGCAAAAGATTTTCCTTTTTCCCCTGTTCTGCTGCGATGCACGGAATGGGGATGAATAACAGAAGCACGAGAAACGCTGCCACAAAGCTGGCAAGATCAATAAAAATCACCACATCCATACCACCCAGCCCCAGCATGGCTGTGGCGATGATGGGTGTCAGAATGGAATTGATGGAACTGGACAAATACCGCAGGCCACCCACCTTCTGGTAATGCTTCCGCGGCAGAATTGCGGTAACTGCCACTTCAGATGCAGGTTGCTGTATCGTGTTCATCAGGCCTGAAACGGCGTTGATGATATACAGATGCCAGACGCGCAGCTGGTCAGCTTTCAACAGAAACAGCACGACCACTGTACTCAGCGCTGCCAGAGCGTCACAGACCAGCAAAATCTTCTTTTTATCCCACCGGTCACTGAGTGCCCCGGCAAAGACGCTGCAAAGGACATACGGCGCGTAAGTACAGACCATCAGCATGGCAGTCACAAGTGCCGAGTCTTCCTGTGTATACGACCAGATGACAAGCGCATAACTGGTCATGGCGCTGCCCAGGCCTGAAATCATCTGTGTAATCCACAAAAGCAGATAGTTACGCATCTCGGAAATTGTATTAATAAAATTTTTCATTTTGACTTTGCTCCTTTTAATTTATTATATAATTGAAAGCAAAGCCGTCAGGCGAATCTTATGGCTCCATGCAGCTTCGCCTTAATCAGCCTTGCATGGAGCTGCGTCAATGCACAGTATCATAAAGTGTTCTCCTTTTTATGTTTCATCACATTTACAGCTGTATCTCTCCAGCTCTTTCTGTCCGCCAACAGAGCAGAAATCAGAGGAGGATCGCAAAGGCCCTCACCCCAGCTTCTGAAATACAACTGTCTGCTCTTTCATCGAGATTTTACCGACCTGATACCCATAGTCCATCAGCTCTTTTTTGTATTTCAGAAAAGAATGGTCGATGGGAAGTCCGACGATCTGCTCGATCTCGCCAAAGGTCAGCCTGAAGTTGTCCGTGCCGTTTTCTTTGATCCACACCCACAAAACATCGTATTTACTCATGAAATCACCTCTCTTTTGGCTGATAGACTCTGAAAAACTGCCGGATATGCCTGTCTACCAGCTCCATGACCTCCTGTTCGCGATCCGGTTCCCGGTCACAGAGGTTAATCCACACGGAAACAGGCAGACAGAGCTGTGCTGCCATGATCTCCGGATCATCTTCCGCCAGAATACCCTTCTGAATCAGGCACTTTATCAGTCCGGTGAAATACTGTATCACATCAGAATAATTCTGTTTCGTTTGCAGCTTCGCCAGCTCCGGATTCTGAAACTGTTCAATCATCAGCATTTTCCTGGATCTGCTAATATCGGGGTCGTGTAGGATGTAGCGAATCTGCCCCTGAATCATCTGCACGGCCTCGTCAGAAGTCAGCGGAAGATTACCGGCGTCTTTCTCCCAATCCGCTCTGGCAAAAATGGAATGCTCTCCATACTGTTCCAAAACCTCCTTCACAATCGCATCCAAGATTGCCTGCTTACTCTCGAAATGGCTGTAAAGCGATGCTTTCCGAATGCCAACAGCACTGGCAATCCGGGAAACAGAGGTGGCTTCAAATCCCTGTACGGAGAACAGGTTCAGCGATGCTTCCAGAATTTCCTGCTTTGTGTTTCCTCGATCCATAGATATACTCCTTTACTCTAACCGAAACGTCACGTTCACATGGTTCTATTATAGTACCTAACGTTCGGCAGTCAATAGTAATTATATTTCTACCACAGCTCTTCGGAAAAAAGTAATGTAGTATACCATACTTAAAATCTTTTGTTATTTCTGCTTTTGCCAAACTATTTACATATCTTCTTCCACAATCAATCCTCTGGCATCCACGCTGTCGATTCTTTTATTCATAATCGCCTTATACGCATCAGATTCAAAACAGTGCATCAACGCTTCCCGGGAGGGGAATGAAAGTTTGAAACTAAGAGGTAGCGGATAGAGTATAAATTTGAGCATTACAAATAAGCCATCATATGGTGGATGAAAATAGAATATTAACGCAACACCTAATCAAGAAACAGGTAAAGGATCATCTTTGATGAGATAACCTCGTTGTCTAAGCAGATTAAGCGCCTGTGAAGTGGTAAGTGTTTTTTCTTTACTCACAGGACGGGATTCAAGAAAACCATCCGGCGTATATGGTTTTAAATCTGTGAGTATATGCCA
>SFEV01000116.1 GCA_004557975.1 Lachnospiraceae bacterium | reverse complement strand
TTCCTGCGCGGCGATCCATTCACCGGCGGCAATCGCGTCGGCACCGTTCAGCGGACGACCGTCTGCGCCGTCGAGGTCTGGGCGGAGTGCTTCGGCAAGGATCCGTCCACCATCAAGCGCTCTGACACCTACGACATCTTTGGCATGCTGATGAAGATCGGCGGCTGGGAGAAATACAGCGGAAACAAGAATGCTTTGGAGCTGACGCTGGCAAGCATCGCAGCGACGTGGCCGAGGGATACGACGATTCTTCGCCGGGAGATGCTGGCCGGATTGGGTGAGTTCTGGAAGCGGTATGCTCATGTGGTGACGGTGCCGCAGTTTGAAGCGCGTATGCAGCTGAAGATCCCGATGGATCTGTATCAGGAGGTGCGCCGCAGGACACAGGGCAAAGCCACGCCGGGTACAGCATTCAGCAAGAGCATCCGGTTTACGACATGTGCTGTGCTGGTGGATGCCTACAAGAGCACGGAGCTGGATACAGAGTCGGGACTTGCCATGTTTGCCCTGTCTTCGGCCCTGACGGACAGGGCGGAGCCAAATGAGGCGCTGCTGGCCAATACCTGCTGGTTTACCACTTCTGATGCGGTGTATATTTCTGATGGGGTGATACAGGACTTTGCTGCTGGCAGGAAGCTTACGGAAACAGATATAGTTAAAGGCGGCAGGGGCAGCTGCTTTATCCTGCATGAGGCGGAGCTGGCAGCTGGCTCCGAGGACAGCTGGGCAAGTGCCTTTGACCATTCCCTGAATGCAGCTGATGTGGTGAAGCTGAAAAAGGTGCTGGCTGACAGGAAAGAGGCGGCAAGGCTTCTGGAAGAGAAAGGCGAGAATGTACTGCAGGAGGGCAGGAAAAAAACAGTACTGCAGGTATTTTTATCTCAGTTTTGTGATCTTCTGGTGATCATTTTGATTGCAGCGGCACTCATATCAGTTTTTACCGGAGATGTGGAAAGTACCGTGGTTATTCTGACGGTACTTGTTATGAACGCGGTGCTTGGTACCGTCCAGCATCAGAAAGCGGAAAAATCTCTGGACAGTCTGAAATCCCTGTCTTCGCCTAATGCCAAAGTAGTGCGTGATGGACAGAAGATTGAAATTCCATCCAGGAAAGTAGTTCCGGGAGATATTGTTCTTCTGGAGGCAGGTGATATGATCGTGGCAGACGGTCGAATTCTTCATAATTATTCTCTTCAGGTGAATGAAAGTGCTCTGACAGGGGAATCCACAAACGTAGATAAAAAGGAAGAAGCACTGGAAGGGGAGACGGCACTGGCAGATCGTACGAATATGGTCTACTCAGGAAGCCTAGTCACCTATGGAAGAGCAGTTACGGTTGTGACCGATACGGGGATGAATACAGAGATCGGACGCATCGCAGGCCTGATGAATGCGGCTGCGGAGCGCAAGACACCACTTCAGGTGAGCCTGGACCGTTTCAGCAGCAGACTGGCAGCAGGGATCCTCGGAATCTGCATGCTTGTATTTGCACTGAGTATTTACCGGAATATGCCGATTATGGATGCCATGCTTTTTGCGGTAGCCCTGGCTGTGGCAGCGATTCCGGAGGCTTTAAGCTCCATTGTGACGATTGTGCAGGCCATGGGAACACAGAAAATGGCAAAAGAAAACGCCATCATCAAAGATCTGAAAGCAGTGGAAAGTCTGGGCTGTGTCTCCGTGATCTGCTCGGATAAGACAGGAACACTGACCCAGAATAAAATGACCGTACAGCAGATTTACATCGACGGAGAAACAATCTGGAAGGAAGATCTGGATCTGAAAAATCAGCTTCACCGTTATCTGCTTTATGACTGCATCCTGACCAATGATTCCAGTATTGTGGATGGAAAAGGAATCGGCGACCCAACGGAATATGCGCTTCTTGAAATGGCAAGAGGGATCAGCGTCAGTGATGAGCTCATTCGCGGGCTGATGCCTCGTATGGAGGAGATACCGTTTGATTCGGATCGAAAGCTTATGAGTACCAAATACCAGCTTCACGGTGTTCCGACGATTCTGACAAAGGGTGCTCTGGATGTGATGCTGGAGCGTACAGGCTATATCCGTACATCAGAAGGTGTCTGTCCCATTACAGCGGAGGATAAAAAACGGATTGCCGATAAAAACCGCGAGTTTTCAGAAGAAGGTCTTCGTGTGCTTGCCTTTGGATATAAGGAGGTATCGGAGGATGATGTGCTGGAACTGGACGATGAAAGAGAGCGGGTATCCGGACGGTCATGATCACAGGGGATCATAAAATCACGGCTCAGGCCATCGCAAAAAAAATCGGGATTTACCAGGAAGGAGACATGGCAGTGACCGGGCAGGAGCTGGATGCCATGTCAGACGAAGAATTGATGGAAAATATCACAAAAATATCCGTCTATGCCCGTGTTTCACCGGAAAACAAAATACGGATCGTGGATACCTGGCAGAAACATGGCAGCATTTCAGCTATGACAGGAGACGGCGTAAATGACGCTCCGGCTCTGAAAAAAGCAGATATCGGAATCGCCATGGGAATCACCGGAACGGAGGTTTCCAAAGATGCGGCAGCGATGATTCTGACGGATGATAATTTTGCCACGATCATCAAAGCAGTGGCAAACGGAAGAAATGTATACCGAAACATCTGCAATGCCATTCAGTTTCTTCTGTCCGGCAATATGGCGGGTATTCTGACTGTGCTCTATACTTCCCTGATGGCTCTTCCGATCCCATTCCAGGCGGTTCATCTGCTGTTTATCAATCTTCTGACGGATTCCCTTCCGGCACTTGCCATAGGTATGGAACCGGCAGAAAAAGGTCTGCTGAATCAGCCGCCCCGTGATCCGAAAAAAGGAATCCTGACAAAAGATTTTCTTCTGCGTGTACTGATTCAGGGCGGACTCATTGCAGTCAGCACAACGGCTGCCTTTTACATTGGACTGCGTCAGAGTGGGGCCATGGCAAGCACCATGGCATTTTCCACACTGACACTGGCCAGACTGTTTCACGGATTCAACTGCAGAAGCGAAAAACCACTGCACAGACTTGGATTTTCGGGCAACTGGTACATTCTGGGTGCCTTTGCACTTGGCGTCTGTCTGCTGAGTCTTGTGCTGTTTGTTCCCGGACTGAGATATCTTTTCCGCGTGGAAGCGATGAGCATGGGGCAGATCGGATGGGTATGTC
>SFEV01000066.1 GCA_004557975.1 Lachnospiraceae bacterium | reverse complement strand
AGGAATACAGATGAGACTAAATGCTGCAGAGAACATGAATGGGTAAAATATGAGCTGGTACTGACTGCCTCTGAAACAGTTTCCGGAGCAGACTTTGTGCTGAGTCTGGATACTGCAGGCGTTGTGGAATTCGATCTGATTTCCATGATTCCGGAAGATGCAGTTGCCGGTGTTTTCCGAAAAGATCTTTTTGAAGCGCTGAAAGCGATCAAGCCGGGATTTATTCGTTTCCCTGGCGGATGTATTGTGGAAGGTATCAGCCTTGAGAACCGCTATCAGTGGAAAAAGACCGTAGGAGAATTAAAGGACAGAAAATATATTCCCAATCTCTGGGCTTTTCAGGATGACAGAAATCTAAGAAAGGATCTGGATGTGAAACGTCCGGATGCACATTATGGACAGTCCTACGGTATTGGCTTCTATGAATATTTTCTGCTTTGTGAACTTCTTGGTGCAAAGCCGCTTCCGGTTCTCGGAATGGGGGCAGCGTGTCAGTTCCGGACCACGGAGATGGTTTCTATCGACAGTGAGGAGTTTAAAGAATTCGTGCAGGATGCACTGGATCTGATTGAGTTTGCAAACGGTCCTGCAGACAGCAAATGGGGCGGGCTCCGTGCGGCCATGGGACATCCGGAGCCATTCGGACTTGAGATGCTTGCAATCGGAAATGAACAGTGGGAAACAAAACATCTGGACATTTTTGCCCGTCATGTCCGTTTTGAAAAGGCAGTTCATGATGTATATCCGGAAATCCGCCTTCTTGGGACAGCAGGCCCCAGTGTGGGAAACAATCTTTGCGATCTTGCCTGGGAGTTTTATCGCAATGGACAGAAAGAGAATCAGGACTTTGTCTATGCGGTGGATGAACACTATTATGTCTCTCCGAAGTGGCTGTATGATCATATTGAATTTTATGACAATTATCCAAGAGAAGTTGGTGTTTTTGCCGGTGAATACGCAGCGCATACAGAAGACAAAGAAAATACTCTGGAAAGCGCCCTTGCGGAGGCTGCATTTATGACCGGTCTGGAGAAAAATGCAGGCGTGATCAAGCTTGCTTCCTATGCACCGCTCTTTAACCGTATCGGACACAGTCAGTGGAAACCGGATATGATCTGGTTTGATGACCATCAGGTATATCTGACTCCGAACTATTATGTACAGAAGCTTTATGGAAATCATGTGGGTGACCATACCCTTGATCTTGCCGGGCAGGATGTAGAACTCAGAAAGGATGGTATATACGTAACCGTATCTGAAACAAAAGAAGGGGAACTGATTCTGAAAGCAGTGAATACCAATGATTCTGCCTTTGAACTTCCTCTTGAAGCTGAAAATGGTCAGCCAATGACCGGGGAAGCGAGAATCTGGGTGCTGGAAAGAGCAGGTCAGAAGCCGGCGGATAAACCGGAACCGTCCAGAATTGCCGAAATGACCCAGGAGCTTAACGGAAGCATCTCTCTGGCACCAAAGAGTTTCACTGTTATGAGAGTGAATTGCTGTATACCGGCATAAGAAAAGGAGCGTTTCTATGGAATGGAAAGATAATCTGACGGGACTGCAGCATCTGGGCATCCCCACAAAGGATATTGACAAAACCATCGCTTATTACCAGATGATCGGTTTTGAACTGGTATATGAGACAGTGAACGGAAAGAACAGGGTAGCCTTTCTGAAATGGAAGGATATGATCATTGAGACGTATGAATCTGACCAGGTTTCTGAGGTCACAGGAGTGGTGGATCATATTGCCATGAATGTGCTGGATATTGATGCCGCTTACAGGCATATCACAGGGCTGGGCGTGAAGATTCTGGAGGAAATTACTTTTCTGCCGTTCTGGGATAAAGGTATCAAATATTTTCTGACGGAAGGACCGAACAAAGAAAGACTGGAGTATACGCAGTATTTGTAAACGTCCGGGAAGTCTCCACTGAAGAAACTCTCATAAAGAAATTCCCATGAAGAAAAATCGCTGAGGTCGTGTGGCATCAGCGATTTTTTAACCGAATCAAGTAAGTCCCCCACTTCAAGTCCCCTACTTCAAATAAGAAAGGAAAAGAAAATGGAAATTATAGAATATTTTACATCACAAAACAAAGAACACTGGCTGAATGAAATAAAAAAATCAGACTGGGAAGCAGGACAGTTTTTGTATCAGCTTTTGTGTGAGAACAGGCTAAAGGATACGGTAGGTGCGACAGCTCTGGTTTTGATGCTCACAGATGGGGATCATCTGGTCTCATTTTGCACCTTTGCGCCGCTGGATGATATACAGCCGACAGATCTGACTCCGTGGATTGGATTTGCATATACATTTCCAAAGTATCGCGGGCATCGTTATTTGGGACTGCTTTTAAATTATGCAGAAAGTCTGGCTACGGTTATGGGACGGGAATACATATATATATCTACCGGTCATACGGGACTGTATGAGAAATATGGATATGAATTCTTTAAGCTGGATAAGGATATAGGTGGTGGGGACTCACGGGTATACCGAAAGGCGCTTGCGGCGGATGGTCCGGATAAGGAAAGGCGTTATGAGAACGGGAATAAATGGAAAGCCGGGATTGTAAAAAACGCAAGAGAAAATGTTGATATGACAGCATATTGCGGATTCTCATGCAATCACTGTTTCCTTGGCGAATGGTGCGGAGGCTGTCGATCTGTATTTAACTGTTGTTCTTATGGAACACTTTTTGAGAAGGGGAAATGTCCGAATATAGATTGCTGTCAGGAAAAAGGTATCGATGGCTGTTATGACTGCGGGGAGCTAAACGTGTGTACAAAAGGCTTCTATCAGCCGGATAACGACGGGGCAGGTGCCTGCAAGGCGCAGGCGCTGTTTATTCGAAAATATGGAAAAGAAAAGTTTTTTCATGTACACGATAAACTGCATGAAATGTACGATTTCAAAAAGACACAGGAAGTGTTGGGGACAGATGTTGAAGCAGGACTGAAGATACTGGAAAAGTATCTGTAGTATTTTTGAAAAAACTGTAATTATTACAGAAAATCAAAAAAAATTTCAATACATCCTGATGCGAACGAAATATGATAGAGTCATCAAATAAATACGGAGAACAACAGAGGAAATTCTGTTGATGCCATGAGAGATATGCTGAAACAGGCAGGATATATCACGAAGAAAGAGAGGAACATAATATGACACCAAAGGAAACATTGATTCAGATTCTTCACCATGAAAAAACGGAGCAGGTTCCGTGGGTACCGTTTGCTGGTGTTCATGCAGGACATCTTCTTGGATACAGTGCAAAAGAAGTACTTCAGGATGAGGAAAAGCTGTTTGCATCTCTGATGCAGGTAAACAAGCTGTACAGACCGTCGGGTCAGCCGGTTATTTTTGACCTTCAGGTAGAGGCGGAATGCCTTGGCTGTGATCTCGTCTGGTCAGAGGATGGTCCGCCTTCTGTATCAAAGCATCCGCTGGAAGGTGAAGACGAGCTGGAGACACCCTGCTACTGTACAATTCCAACCAGAGAATCCGGCCGAATTCCAATGATTCTGCGTGTGATGAAGCGCATGAAAGAAGCAGTCGGAGATACGACCGCTCTGTACGGACTGATCTGCGGACCTTTTACACTGGCCACGCATCTTCGCGGCAATGATATTTTTATGGATATGTATGATGACGAAGAGGCTGTAGAAGAATTCCTGGCTTACTGCAATGCGGTTGCCATGAAAATGGCAGAGTACTATATTGAGGCCGGAATGGATGTAATCGCAGTGGTCGATCCGCTGATTTCACAGATTTCATCGAATCATTTCGAACAGTTCATGCACAAACCGTTTTCAGAGCTGTTTGCCCACATCCGCGAGCTTGGGGCGCTGTCTTCCTTCTTTGTATGCGGAGACGCAACGAGAAATATCGAGGTAATGTGCAAGACAGCTCCGGATGCGATTTCCATTGATGAGAACGTGGATATTCTGGCTGCGAAAAAAATTACAGACAAATATAATATTGCAATCGGAGGCAATATTCCGCTGACAACAATTATGCTTCACGGAAATCAGCAGGACAACATGAAGTTTGTGGTTGACCTGCTCGACAGCATGGAAGACAAGAGGAATTTTATTCTTGCGCCTGGCTGTGATATGCCGTACGCTGTACCGGTGGAGAATGCGATTGGTGTGGCACAGGCACTGTATGAGACAGAGTCCGTGCGTGAGATGCTGAAGAATTATGTGGCAGAGGATGATACGATTGATGTAGTTCTGCCGGATTATGAGCATCTGGAAAAACCGCTGGTGGAAGTATTTACGCTGGATTCCGCGACGTGTGCCGCATGTACTTATATGATGGGTGCTGCAAATGAGGCAAAAGCATTCTTTGGCGATGCAATTAATATGGTAGAGTACAAATTTACCGAAAAAGAAAACATTGCAAGATGCAAGAAGATGGGAGTTCCGAATCTTCCGTCCATGTACATCAACGGTCAGCTGAAATTCCGTTCCCTCGTTCCGGCAAAGGATGAGCTGGAAGCAGCAATCCGTGAAGTGATGAAATAAATGAGCAGGCTGTATCTGATTACCGGCTTCCTGGGAGCCGGTAAGACAACCTTTTTAAAACAGTTTATCCGTACGTTTCAGGATTGCCGGATGCATATTATTGTGAACGAATTCGGGAGAGAAGGCATTGACGGAGACCTGGTCCGGGAGCTGGGAATTGCTCTGGATGAGATCAATAACGGATCGATTTTCTGCTCCTGCAGACTGGATAAGTTTGAGGAAGTTCTGGAGAAAGCGCTGGATCAGGCACCGGATGTGATTCTGGTGGAAGCATCTGGCCTTTCTGACCCGACAAATGTAAAAAAGATCCTGAGACAGAGAGAAAAGTTCACAGAAATAGAATATATGGGCTGCATTTGTCTCGTAGATGCCAGGCAGTTTCTGAAAGTATATGAGACGGCTTCCGTAGTCAAAAAGCAGCTCAAAGTCAGTGATCTGCTCCTTCTGAACAAGGTGGATCTTGTACCGGAGGAGCAGATTGAGGAGGTTTGTAAAGTCCTTCACCAGCTGCGTCCGGATCTGACGGTTCATGAGACTGCATACGGACAGATTCAGGATGACTGGCTGGAGAATATGAACAGTCAGGAAACAGACTGTGGGGAGGAGCTGTTCCAGACTGCGGACGTTACACTGCGGAAATATCTTCTGCAGATCAGAGAAGAAGTAAAGCTGGAGGAACTCAGAGGTTTTCTGAAGATGATCATGGATGAGACATTCCGGATCAAAGGATTTGTCTGTACAGAGGGGAAACAGTACCTCGTAAATACGGTGGGAAATATGCTGGAGATATCAGAATATGAGAAAGAACCGCACACGACAAACATGCTGGTTGCTCTGTCGGGAAGCGGGATGTCCGTGAAACGTGCAGTCAAAACTGCCATGGAGTGGTATCCTGAAGTGGTTGCTGAATTTCACTGATCTTAGCAGACAAACTGTAAAATTAATACTGCCGGACCGGGGCAGTCACGCTGTCATAAATGCAGATATGCGAGAACATTTCTGCAGACAGAAACGTACAAAAGATAAAAGAGGGAAAATTTATTATAATAATCTAAAGATATTACAAAACCGACAGTACCGTAATACACTATAATGGAATTACAAAACACAGCATACGATATGCGGAAAAGGGAGGATGCAACATGGGATTAATTCAGGAAATTTCTGAATATCTTCAGAAAGGAAGAGCGAAAAATGTAAAAGCGCTTGTTCAGCAGGCACTCGATGAAAATATGGACCCGAAGGAAATTCTTAACGACGGTCTGCTTGCTGGAATGATGGTAATCGGTACGAAGTTCAAAAACAATGAAGTTTTTGTTCCGGAGGTGCTTGTAGCGGCACGTGCCATGAATGCGGGACTGGCAATCCTGGAACCGAAGCTTGTTGAAGTTGGCAACGAACCGGTAGGTAAGGCTGTTATCGGTACAGTAAAGGGTGACCTGCATGATATCGGTAAGAACCTCGTAGTAATGATGCTTAAAGGAGCAGGTTTTGAGATTCACGATCTTGGCGTGGACGTTGAGCCGGCTGTTTACGTTGAGAAGGCTGAGGAAGTTGGCGCAGATATTATCTGTATGTCAGCACTGCTTACAACAACGATGCCGAATATGCAGAACTGTATTGATCTTCTGAAAGAGAAAAATCTTCGTGACAAATACATTGTCATGGTCGGCGGAGCTCCGGTAAACGACAGCTTTGCTCAGCAGATCGGTGCAGATTACTATACGCCGGATGCAGCGACAGCAGCTGAGACTGCAAAAGAAGCTGTTCTGAAAAAGAGAGCATAAAGCAGCTGCGTCAGACAAACAGGTTTTGTAAAGTCAGAAACGGAAAGGAAACCGGTGGAAATCCGGTACAGGCTTACCCCTACTGTAAGCAGGGACGAGGGATCATATCCATTGCCGTCAGGTGAGAAGGGATCCGTAGGAGGAACTGCAAGTCAGGATACTTTATTTCACACTCCTGTTTTGGGTAGGGAACAGGATCGTGAAAAAAACAGATATGAAGATTACAGAATTTCATATTGAGCTGTCGAAGGAAAATGTGCTGGCCGCCATTGATGTCAGCAGAGACAGTGACTTATATGAAGAAATTGAATATGAATTTGAAGAGATGTTACCGCAGGCATATGAAAAAATTCAGCCGGCGGCACTTTTAGCATTTGGAGATATCAGTGATTACGAAATAGATCATAACGGTGAATATGAGACAACGGCGCTGTTCGGCATTAACTCGGTCGGACGGGGACTTAGCGAATGGTCCACACAGCTGTTTGCCGAGGGAGATTACCTGAAGGGAATGCTCGCTGATGCGATGGCAGACAATTATCTGTTCCAGATGGATCAGGCTGTGCAGGACGCGGTTGTGGAGATGTGCAGAGAAAAAGGCTACGGAATTGTGCGCAGGCTGGAGGCTCCCCAGGATATTCCGATCAGCATCCAGAAGCGGGCATTTGATGCTACTGACGCTGCGCAGGAGATAGGCCTTGGTATAAAAGAAAGCTTTATGTATGATCCGGTAAAGACAGTTTGCCAGGTATACGTTTTAGATAGAAACATTTCACGGTTTCACAATGAGCATGATTGCAGCAAGTGTGATAATCTGACATGCAGGTTCAGAAAAATACCGAAGGTATCGGTTACATTGAAAAGTGAGGCGCAGGAATACAAAATAACGGCGGAAAAAGGGAAAACTCTGATGCAGACACTGCAGGAAAAGCATATTTTTATCAGTGCTGTCTGTGCAGGAAGAGGTGTGTGTGGAAAGTGCCGTGTCCGTGTCCTTGAGGGGAATGCGCTGATAACAGAGGCAGATCGCAAATTCTTCTGCGAAGAAGAGCTGAGGGAGGGATTTCGTCTGGCCTGCAGACTGTATCCCCAGGAGGATATGATAATTGAGCTGGAAAACCGGGAGGATGAAGGCTTTTCGGTAATTACAGATCAGGAAGAAGGAACAGCTTCCGGTGAAACAGATTCCAGGGATTTGTCTGAACAGAAAACATCCGGGCAGAAATCATTGCATGGAGCAGCGTACGGAATTGCTGTGGATATTGGCACGACAACAATTGCGATGCAGCTTGTGGATCTGGAAAGCGCAGAAGCAGTGGATATTTATACAGCAATCAACAGGCAGAGGTCGTACGGAGCTGATGTAATCAGCAGAATCGAAGCGTCCAATACGGGGGCAAAACAGGAATTGCAGCAGCTTATTCTGCAGGAACTGCAGGATGGAATCTGTTCACTCACGGACAGGAAAAATATTGCTCTCCAGCGTATGGTGATAGCCGGAAATACGACAATGATTCATTTACTTATGAGATATTCCTGCGAGACACTGGGCGTTTATCCCTTTACACCGGTAAATATTGAAACTGTTCATACGACGTACCAGGAGCTGTTCGGGAAACTGTCTGACCGGACATTGCGCGATGATTTTCCGATTACGGTCTGTCCCGGCATTTCCACGTATGTGGGCGGGGATATTACAGCGGGAATGTATGCACTTGGATTTGAACAGCTGGAGAAAACGTGTGTGCTGATCGATCTGGGAACGAACGGTGAGATGGTGATCGGAAACAAAGAGCGCATACTGGCCGCTTCCACGGCAGCAGGACCGGCATTTGAGGGCGGGAACATTATCTGCGGAACGGGAAGCATTCCCGGTGCAATCTGCAGCGTGGAGCTGAATGATGGTGATGCCCGGGTGGCGACAATCAATGACAGGCCGGCTGTGGGAATCTGCGGTACCGGCGTTATTGATGCAGTCTCTGAACTGATGCGCGCAGAGATCATTGATGAAACAGGTCTGATGGAGGAGCCATATTTTAAGGATGGATTTCTTCTGGCCAGGGGGGAACGGGAGATCCGGTTTTTCCAGAAAGATGTGCGTGAAATTCAGCTTGCCAAGTCGGCTGTCCGTGCCGGGCTGGAGACTCTGATATCCAGATACGGAGTATCCTATGAAGAGATTGACAGAATTTACATAGCCGGAGGATTCGGATATAAAATGGATGTTCACAAGGCGGTCGGAATCGGACTTTTACCGGCTGAATGTGAAGAAAAAATAACGGCTGTCGGGAATACAAGCCTGAAAGGAGCGAGAAAAAGTCTGACAGAGAGCAGCGCATTTTCGGCAATGCAGCATTTGAAGGACCATGCAGAGGAGGTCAGCCTCTCTGACGATAAGCTTTTTCAGACGCTGTATATGGAGCATATGTTTTTCTGATGCAGCGTGAGAATAATTTCCGCACATAATAGTTATCTGACATGAGTGCGCAGCAAAGTGGATTGTGATAATTCGCCTGATCAGAGTACAAACGGGAAATTCTGTTATGAACCGGACAGAATTCCCGTTTTTTTTCATTTTGTTGCTTCTGCCGGGAAAGTCCGTTATAATGGATTCAGATGCAGAATCCGGGTCATAACAGCATGGCGTGGACGCAGATTTCTGAATTGGATATTAAAAGGCACAGGGAGGATCAGTATGGAAATGCGAGTATTGGAAAATGAACAGCTGAAGGTGAGTATTTCAGATTTTGGTGCGGAGCTGAGCTCTGTCTATGATAAAGAAAAGGATCAGGAACGCCTCTGGGACGCAAATCCCACAGTGTGGAATCGCCACGCTCCGATTCTGTTTCCGTTTGTAGGCAAGGTGAACGGCGGAGTATATCGTATTGGAGAACAAACGTATGAGATGAAAACGCAGCACGGTTTTGCCCGTGATATGGAATTTGAATGCGTGGAACAGACGAAGACTTCCGTGAAGCACCGTCTGCTTCCGACGGAGGAGACACGCAGGATTTATCCGTATGAATACGAGCTTCTGGTGACCCATACACTGGATGCGGACAATCCGAGGCTGCTGCGCATAAGCTGGGAAGTGAAGAATAATGGCAGGGAAGAGATGCTGTATTCCATCGGCGGACATCCGGCATTTACCCTCCCGGTAAGCAGTAAGGAAGAGAAAGAAGCATATTATCTGGAATTTCCCGGAAGGGATGAGCTTACTTACATCGGTGTGAACCCGGAAAACGGACTGGCGGCAGTCAGTCAGGAAAAAACGCTGAAGCTGGAAAACGGATTCGTAAAGTTTTATGACGATATTTATGATACATTGATTTTTGATGAGCAGAGAATTGAAAAGGTGCGGATTGCCGGACCGGACCGTACTCCGTACGTCACCATGGACTGCCATGAATTTCCGTACCTTGGTATCTGGGCGAAGGAGACAGGCAATTTTATCTGTCTTGAGCCGTGGGCCGGAAGAACAGACAATGACGGCTTTACAGGGACGCTGGAGGAAAAAACGGGTGAGCAGAAGCTGGAGCCTGGATGCAGCGCCACAGTGTCCCACACCATCGAATTTCATAAACAGTGAGAAAATGCAGGGACAGACTGCAAAATACACGTTGGGAGAAACGTATTTCTGTGCAGATGTGTTACAGGAATGTTTTCCGGATAAGGAGCCGGCTTGAATCAGACAGCAAAGGTAGAAAAGAGATACTTTTCCTGGCACACGAACCCCCTTACTGTCATAACAGGATAACTGCCGGGCTGCAGCGCTTTTACTGTCATATCAGGAAATCTGCCGGGCTGCAGCGGATTTTCTGCAGTATCCGTAAAATCCGAGACACAGCAGAATCTGTACAACAGTGGAACAGGGCGTGGCAAGCCCGATCCGAAACAGAGAAACACCTGAAATCCGGCTCATGCAGTAGGAGACAGGAATCCTCACACCAAATGCGCCGATGATTCCCTGCAGCATAACAAACGTAGTGTTTCCGCACCCGTTAAAATACCCGACAAAACAGAAAAGAAACGATACGAGAATACAGTCAATGGAATACGCTTTCAGATAGTCGGCAGATGCAAGTATAATTTCAGGATCTTTTGTGAATATGCCAGCCAGCCAGTCTCCGTGGAAGAAAGACAGCCATGCCATCAGTACACCGATACAGAGCGATGAAAGGATGCTGTAGAAAAGAGCCTTTCTCGCTCGCTTCGGTTTGGCAGCTCCGATATTCTGTGCTGTAAATGCTGACATTGACTGCATATAAGCGGATGGCACCAGCATAATGAAACCGCAGAGCTTTTCGGCCACTCCAACACCGGCGGATGCGATCACACCAAGGGAATTAACGATGGATATGATCACGAGAAACGAAATATTCACCAGAAGATCCTGGAGGGCGATCGGGAAGCCGAGGGCCAGTGTCCTGCCGATAATGGCGCGGTCAAAACGGATATAAGTACGGTGAAACGAAAACGGCAGCTCCGTTTTGCGGATGATGAAGAGCGACAGCACAACACTGAACGCCTGTGCAAGTATAGTGGCAAGCGCTGCACCTGCGACTCCGATATGAAAAACAGCAACAAAAATCAGATCTCCGATCACGTTAAAAACACACGCAATTGCGACTGTGATCAGCGGCAGCTTGGAATTGCCGATACCACGGAAAATACTTCCCAGTACATTGTAGGCAATAATAAATAAGGATCCGGCCGAGCATATCTTCACATAAAGAACAGTCAGATCAAATGCTTCCTCAGGCGCCTGCATGACGACAGCAAAGGATGGCGCAGCAGCAATCATAACAATGGTTACCACAATTCCCAGGACAGCAAACATGCAGATACTGGCTCCGACCGTTTTGCCGGCTTCCTCAAGCCGTTTCTGCCCTATTCTCTGTCCCAGCAGCACGGTCGTTCCCATGGACAGACCTGCGATAATGGAAGTCAGCGTATGCATCATCTGGCTGCCTGTCGAGACGGCCGACACATCCCGCGCCGTTCCGAACTGCCCGATAATCAGCAGATCGACTGCACCGTACATTGCCTGCAAAAAAAGCGCCAGGAGAACGGGCAGTGCAAAACGCAGCAAAGGCATCAGAATTTTTCCTTCAGTAAAAGACGGTTCTTTTTTCATCACAATCCCTCCGATACAAGTAAAAATCTTTTAAATAATAAAAAAAACCGGAAAAGAACCGGGCGCACCCGACATCTTATCCAGTCCTGTAATTCCGATTACAAGCCCTCCGATGAACGCATTCATTATAGCAGACAGAAAACAAAAAATCAATACAACAAAAATTTCAAAAAAGCACTTAAAAATTTCAGAAAAACAAATAAATAACAGAAAAAAGTTCGGTTTCAGTCTGTTCAGACGGTGAGTCATATGATAGTATAAAAGTACGAAAACCGATAAAGGAGAAAAAATATGAAACAGGATATGATAGTAATTCTTGATCTGGGCAGCACAGAAAATACTGTTCTGGCACGTCAGATCCGTAATCTCGGAGTTTACAGCGAAATTCATCCACATGATATCACGGTCGATGAACTGAAAGCGCTGGACAATGTAAAAGGAATCATTCTGAACGGCGGAGAAAACCGCATCGTAGACGGAGCGGCAGTAGAAGTGCGCCCAGAGCTGTATGATTGTGGCTATCCGGTTATTTCTATTGATTATCCGGGAAGCAGATGTCAGAATCAGTACGACAGACTCCTTTCAGAAGAAGAGCTGAGGACATTTCTCTTTGACACATGTAAAGCAGAACCCAACTGGAATATGAAAAACTTCATTGAAGATCAGGTTGAGCTGATCCGCAGACAGGTCGGAGACCGCAAAGTACTCCTTGCACTTTCCGGCGGAGTAGATTCCTCCGTAGTGGCAGCCATGCTGATCAAAGCTATCGGTCAGCAGCTCGTCTGTGTGCACGTAAATCATGGCCTGATGAGGAAAAACGAATCAGAAAGCGTAATAGAAGTATTCCAGAATCAGCTTCATGCCAATCTGATTTACGTGGATGCCACCGAGCGCTTCCTCACTAAACTCGAAAACGTTGCCGACCCGGAGCAGAAGCGCAAGATTATCGGCGGTGAATTCATCCGTGTCTTCGAGGAAGAGGCCAGAAAGCTGGAAGGTATCGATTTCCTCGGACAGGGCACCATCTACCCGGACATCATCGAAAGCGGAACCAAGACTGCAAAGATGGTAAAATCCCATCACAATGTGGGCGGACTTCCGGAGGATCTGCAGTTTGAGCTGGTAGAACCTTTGAAGCAGCTCTTTAAGGACGAAGTCCGTGCATGCGGAATCGAGCTTGGCCTTCCTGCTTCCATGGTATACCGTCAGCCATTCCCGGGTCCTGGTCTCGGAGTGCGCTGCCTTGGAGCAATTACGAGAGACCGTCTTGCGGCAGTGCGCGAATCCGACGCCATCCTGCGTGAAGAATTTGAAAAGGCAGGGCTGGACAAGAAGGTATGGCAGTACTTTACCGTAGTTCCGGATTTTAAGTCAGTGGGAATGAAAAACCACGAGAGATGCTTTGAGTACACTGTCATTATCCGCGCAATCAACACAGTCGATGCCATGACAGCAACCATTGAGCGGGTAGATTGGGATGTGCTGGAAGTGATTACAAACAGGATACTGACCGAAGTGGAGAATGTGAACAGGGTTTGCTATGATATGAGCCCGAAGCCGCCGGCAACGATTGAGTTTGAATAATGAAAAAAATCTGAGAACCCGCATAAACAGGGCGTTTGAGAGACATCAAGGTTCTATTTGATAACAAAATGATAACACTGGATATTTTGGTATTATTTATCAGGTATCCTGTGGTTATCAGGTAATATGTGTGAAACCGACAAAAAAGGTCTTACTGAATTGAGTGAAATCAATTTGGTAAGGCCTTTTTTCGTTGGTTTTTATTTTGCGTTTTTCGGGTAATTGTATCGCCACTGGTCATATTCTTCCTTGGTAATCTCCCCGGATTTTAGTTTTTCTGCCTGTTCCTGCCATGCATGGAACATATCAAACATAGAAAGGTAGGTGGTTCCCTTGGATTTATCTAACCGGAGGCAGAGTTCTCCGTCAATCTCTCCGATATGAAGTCCGTAAAGGTCTTCTAATGTAAATAAGGTGTGCATTAGTCCTACATAACTGTCAATGTCCGGGACTGCCAGTGCATGGGGAGATACCTCGAAAATGTCAGCCAGTGCATTCAGATAGTTTTCCTTCGGGCTGCGTGCGCCTTTTTCGTACTGTGCAATGCGGACATCAGCCTGCGATTCGCTGAATCCCAGCTGCTGACCTAAATATTTCTGCGTGAATCCACGCAGAAGTCGGAAATGATGAATTCTTTCTCCTATTGCCATATTCATTCTCCTGTCTGTCTATTGATAAATT
>SFEV01000115.1 GCA_004557975.1 Lachnospiraceae bacterium | reverse complement strand
TCACACTTCGGGACATATATATTTTTCTTTAAAAGATGAGTCCGGGACGATTGCCTGTGTCATGTTTGCCGGGCAACGCAGCGGACTTTCTTTTCGTATGAGGGAAGGGCAGCAGATCATTGTCCTTGGAAGCATCAGCGTTTATGAGAGAGACGGGAAATACCAGCTCTACGCGAAGGAAATCCGTCTGGACGGGGCAGGACTTCTCTATGAACGTTTTCTGGCATTGAAGCAGGAACTGGAAGAAATGGGGATGTTTGCGCCGGAATACAAAAGGCCGATCCCGCCCTACGTGCGGACACTGGGCGTGGTGACGGCTCCGACGGGAGCGGCTGTGCGTGATATCATGAATATTACGAAAAGGCGGAATCCTTATGTGCAGATTATCCTCTACCCGGCGCTGGTACAGGGAGAAGGTGCCGCTGAGAGTATCGTGAAAGGAATCCGGATGCTGGAGGAGAAGAAGGTGGATGTCATGATCGTCGGACGAGGCGGAGGCTCCATCGAGGATCTCTGGGCATTTAATGAAGAAATCGTGGCAAGAGCCGTATTTGAAAGCACAGTTCCGGTCATTTCGGCCGTGGGACATGAGACGGACATGACAATCATTGATTATGTGGCGGATCTGCGCGCGCCGACACCCTCGGCTGCGGCGGAACTTGCGGTCTGTGAGATTCGCAAAGTGGATGAGAAGATGGAGAATTATGCACGCAAGATGCACCGGAGCCTCGTGCAGAAGCTGAATATGACGCGCCTGGTGCTGGAAACATATCAGGCAAAGATGGGGTATCTAAGTCCCAGGGGAAGACTTCTGGATCTGAGACAGCAGCTTGCGGATTACGAAGAACTGATTCCGGAGGCATTTAACGCCAGAATCAGGGATTTCCGGGATAAAGTAGACGAATACGAAGAGCTCCTTCACGCCGACATGGGAAGGCAGCTGACAGATGCAAAGCATAGGCTGGCTCTCAGGATCGAGCGGATGAAGGGGGCATCTCCGCTTGACAGGCTGAATCAGGGATTCTCCTATGTGCAGCGGGAGGACGGACGCACGGTCAGACGCGTTGCGGATGTCAGAGAAAAGGAGCTCCTCAACATATATGTGACCGATGGCGTGATCCACGCACAGGTCAGAGACGTCCGGAAGGAGGATTAAAGGGTGGCAGAGACGAAGAAAAAGGCAGTGCCGAAAGAAAAATTTCAAGAAGAATGGAAACAAGAGGCTGGACCGATCAAGGAAGAGAAGGAAGCTGAACAGGAAGCGGAAGAGACACTGGAGCAACTCTTTGAGAAGCTGGACGATGTGACGAACAAACTGGAAAGCGGCGAGACATCGCTGGAGGAATCGTTCCGGCTGTACCAGAGCGGAATGGAGATGTTGAAACGGTGCAGTGATAAAATCGATAAAGTAGAAAAACAGGTGCTGATATTAGAGGAGAATGGAGAAACACATGAATTTTAGTGGAGAAATGAAGCAGAAAGTAAATGAGATCGAGGCAATCCTGGATGAGTATCTGCCGGCTGCCGAAGGATATCAGAAGCAGATCATGGAAGCAATGGCGTATAGTGTGACGGCGGGAGGAAAGCGTCTCCGCCCCATGCTGATGCAAGAGACCTTCCGCCTTTTTGGCGGAGAAGGAAAAGTCGTGGAGCCATTTATGGCGGCACTGGAGATGATCCACACCTATTCACTGGTTCACGACGACCTGCCGGCGATGGATAACGACGAATACCGCCGGGGCAGGAAGACGACCCATGTGGTTTACGGGGAAGCGATGGGAATTCTTGCGGGAGACGCACTGCTCAATTATGCGTTTGAGACGGCAGTGAAAGCATTTGACATTGCTCCCGAAAAGAGCCTTCAGATTGGAAAGGCACTTAAGATCCTGGCAGAAAAGGCAGGAATTTACGGAATGATCGGCGGACAGGTTGTGGATGTGGCATCCTGCGGTAAGGGACTGGACGAAGCGATGCTGAACTTCATCTATGAGCTGAAGACCGGAGCACTCATTGAAAGTGCTATGATGATCGGTGCAGTGCTTGCCGGTGCTACGCAGGAACAGGTAAGAACGGTGGAGAAGATCGCATCGGATGTGGGAATTGCATTCCAGATCCAGGATGACATCCTGGACGTGACGAGCACGCAGGAAGAACTCGGGAAACCGATCCACAGCGATGAAAAGAATGAAAAATCGACATATGTGACCATAAAAGGTCTGGATGAGGCGGCAAAGGACGTAGAAAGAATCTCGGAAGAAGCAGTGGAGCTGCTTCAGAGTCTGAATCTTGAGAATCCTTATCTGACATGGCTGATTCAGGA
>SFEV01000065.1 GCA_004557975.1 Lachnospiraceae bacterium | reverse complement strand
CTTTCCAAATCGTCGCGGCCTGGTAATCAATGTCCCCTTTGTACCTTTCGTACGCAGAAGTTCTCTGATTAATCCAGATTTATCTACATAATAATAATCCTCCTGTCTTATCTCAGCAAAGCTTGATGTTCCGACAGGAATATTTATGTTTTTCATTCTGCCTATACGCTCCTTTCCGGGACAATGTCTCCTGAAATTGCCGGCAGGCAAATTCTGTCTGTTAATGTTTATTTTATCCCTGTGTATTTTTTTCCGCAAGACTTTCGTATACGTAACTCAGTGGTTCGTGAACAGTAACCTTTTATCATCCTGCCCGCATTTTCTTAATCAGCCAGCGTCCCCAGTAAGATAATTCTTTTGTTTTCCACCCGGTCGTTTTCCGGCAGGAAGACCGAATCAGTGCTGACGTCTCACTTTTGTTGGAGAGATTCCAGCCAATATAGCTGATTTTATTATCATTCAAAAAATCCATCCATTTTTCGCCTTCTTTTACATTATTCTTCCCGCTGCCCGAGGCATCGCAGATGGCAAATTCGGATACAAACAGTGGCAGCTTCCGTTCCAGTGAATAAGAGGCTTTGTCTCTCAGCCACGAACCATGCGTACCTGCATAAAAGTGTAACGAATACATGACATTTTTACGATATTTTTTATCGAGAGGATCTTTGGCTGCCTCGTCCACATTCTGACTCCAGTTGGGTGTTCCCACCAGAATAACGGCATTCTTATCGTACCTGCGGATTTCCTTAATCACCTTTGTGGCATAAGACTTCACAGTCTTCCAGGAGGTTCCTCCATTTGGTTCATTGCAGATTTCGTAAATTACATTGCTGTGATTTTTATACTTTTTTGCCATTCTCCTCCAAAAAGAAACCGCCTGCTTCTCATACTTTTTAGGATTTCCGTCACTCAGAATATGCCAGTCTACGATCACATACAGCCCTGCTTTTGTCGCACAGGAAATCCCATTGTCCAGACGGGCAAGCTGAACTTTCCGGTTTTCTGCGCCGCTGTTGCAGTAGCCGTTATACTCGCTTGTATACAGAGCAAGCCGCACCGTATTGATTCCCCAGTTCTTCTTCATATAAGTGAACGCATCCTGGTTGATGTACTCCGGAAACCAGGCAATCCCGTGGGTGCTGACACCCTTTAGCTGTACCTGTCTGCCTTTGGAATTTACCAGCTTCGTACCGCTCACTTTTAAGGAAGGCAGCTTTCCTGCTGAAACATCCGTGACACCGAATACCCCCAGAGACACCATCAATATCAGAAACAGACATGCAAACCGCAAAATATTTTTCCTCTTTTTCATAAACCCTCCTCCTGCAAAACCTTTTTCTGAAGCCGATGGCTGACCGCGCCTTTGTATTGTCTTTATTATATAGCTTTATTACCGTATCGGCAACTGAATACTGTGATAATTCCGCTGCCGTTTTCTAGATTCGTAGTAAGAAGTGCCGGGGGCTCCACCCCCGCCTCGAAGTTCAACTCCCAGTCGAGAATTCGCCGGACACTATCCTTTCTGAATCGGCATGCCAGAGTCTTCCTGATTTTCTCTTTTGATACAATGACTTTTATCTGTTACATTGCTATTACTCTTTGCACTGCATACCAACTACAGTACAAACTGAACAGGCCAGGGCGTTTGCCCGGAGCCGGGTCACGATAGTGACAGTGGAAATTTCACCCACGGGACAGTAATTTACGATTACTGGTTCCGTGGGTGTTTTTTATTCACCTTCGGAGAGCAGATGTCATAGAGTTATCTTAGAACCCATTTGGAGGTAACTATTATGGAAAAACATTCTCACAGCCACGAAAAACAATTTGAGTCAACCGCTGTCCGGGTATCCATGGTCAGCATCATCGGCAACGCCATTCTTTCCATCCTCAAGCTGCTGGCAGGCATTCTGGCTCACTCGGAAGCCATGATCAGCGATGCCGTGCATTCGGCGTCGGATGTGTTCAGCAGCATCATCGTCATTATCGGCGTGAAAATCTCCGCCAAAGACTCCGACCATGAGCATCCCTACGGTTATGAGCGATTTGAGTGCGTAGCAGCGGTCGTGCTGGCGGTGATCCTGTTCATCACCGGCCTGTTTATCGGTCACTCTGCATTGGAGCAGATCACTGCCGGAGAAGAACGGCAGCTTTTAATTCCAGGAACCCTGGCTCTGGCGGCGGCAGTGGTGTCCATTGTCACAAAAGAGGCCATGTACTGGTATACCCGATTCTACGCCAAAAAACTGGATTCCGGTGCTCTGATGGCGGATGCCTGGCACCACCGCAGCGACGCCCTGTCTTCTGTGGGCGCGCTCATTGGTATTGCCGGGGCACGAATGGGCTATCCCATTCTGGACCCCATTTCCAGCCTGGTGATTTGTGTGTTCATTCTGAAAGCCGCCTATGACATTTTCAAGGATGCCATGGACAAAATGGTTGACCACTCCTGTGATGCCGAGATGGAAGAATCTCTGCGGCAATGCGCTTTGTCCCAGCCCGGTGTGCTGGGCATCGACATGCTTCAGACCCGTATCTTCGGCAACAAAATCTATGTGGATATCGAGATTGCCGCGGACAGTCAGATCACGCTGGCAGAGAGCCACGCCATCGCTGAGCAGGTACACTCCGCCATTGAAGCCCAGTTCTCAAAGGTCAAGCATATCATGGTCCATGTGAATCCTGCGCCCGCAATCTTACATCCTTTTCCGCAAGACCACACGGTATGAACTGAAAGGTATGCTCCCGGAGGTTCCCGACATCGGTGACAGTACTTTCCTGTCCAGTTACTGGTGCAGGGTTTGCTGCATACGATAGGAACAAGAAGAAAGAATACGTGGCTGGATGGATATGGATTTTTTGTCAAAGACATGGCAGCCATGATTCAGTTCTACCAGGATGTGCTGGGTTTTGAAATCAAGGAAGCCGAGGACACGGAAAAGGGTTATTAGTAATAGACGGTACTCTGTTCCTGCTGTACGGAGATTGCTCCTTTGGGACATACCTTGGCACAGGCTCCGCAGGCGACACAAACAGAATGATCTACCGTTGCTTTTCGTTTCATCGTCATCCTCCCATGTTCACATTCATTTTATGCACGATGCATGATGCACTATGCTCATATTTATGCTATAAATATATATCCTCTTTGTCAATATTTCAGGACAAATTTGTTTGACAAATTTCTAATGAACACATAAACTAACATTAAATATGAGAAGCTTGTCACAGCAAGTGAAAATTCAAAATTCCGTGTCATTGAATTGGACGAAGAATTGCTCCAGCAGTTGAACTCCGCAATTGTCACATTGCTGATCGGCGCAGTGCGTCTGTGCATGAAAGAAAACCGTATTTCAAAAATGGAACTGCTATCATCACGGTGCAGATAATCAGATTCTGATGAATATTTTTAATAACTGGTCGAATCTTCTGTATCTGTCCACATCCATTATGGATGAGGCATACAATAACAGCATCGAAGAACATACACGTATCCTCGATGCTGTCCGAACCGGAGATTTCAATATGATTATGGAACAGTTGGAATCCCATTATGATAAACATTTTGTCCCGCTGAATGACGAGCCGGTTTAGGTGAACTTTTGAATTTGGAGGTAAGTACACTTTATGCGAGGAAAGCGGACTATTTGGAAACGTATCATTCCTGCAAGTATTTTGATGATTTGTATTATCGCTAGTTTTGCTGCTTACAGAAATATTAACCTCCGTTTGACGGTATCCAGAAACGCCAGGTATGTGGAGGATGCAGCAAATCAGACATCCAGGCGAATCGAAGATCTGCTTCTCGGAGCGGAGAACAGCCTCAGTGCCATCGCCCACTTATACGGGCAGACGATGGATCCGGAGCGGATAGATATTGAAACACTGCAGAAGATGGTGGATGATACACCCTTTGATTATATTGGAATTGTGAATACGGACGGGATCTATACCGACAACTGCGGCAGACAGGTTCAGGTCTCAGACCGGTATTATTTCCAGGATGGAATGGCAGGTCATTCCGGAATGGATATTATCTTTAATGGTCGGCTTGCTCATGAAAATCTGATGATCTTCTATGCTCCGTTGTGGTTTGATGGCGAGGTCGCAGGCATTCTTACAGGCCGCTACGGCGAGAATCAGATGCGTGAAATCATTGCCTCTACCTATTTTGAAGAGACAGCCGAGACGTATCTTTGTCTGCCCGACGGAACAGTATTCTCCAGTTCCAACGAAAATGACCCGCCTGAAAACATCATTACTGCCCTGCGGGAAGCAGACGGCGCGGACAAGAAAACACTGGAAACATTGGAGGATGCACTGGAGAATGGTCGCTCCAAAAGTTTGACCTACACAAGCAATCAGGGATCCAATGCGGCGTATGTAACACAGCTGACGGGGAAAGACTGGATGCTTCTGCAGGTTTTCCCAATCAAAGTCACCAATGCCATGTTGAACGAATCCAACGCCATTGCCATGTCTCTGGAACTATGGTTAACTCTGTTGTTTGTGGTATATATTCTGATCCTGGTCATGGAAAACCGGAGACAGAAGGCAAGACTGGTTATTGAAAAGCAGGCGATGCGGGATATTATCGACAGCACCTCTTTGCTGTTCAGCAGATTTATTCTTGTTGACCTGAAAAACGATTCCTATGAATGTCTGAAAAGTGATATCCGGGAACGCGGTCGAATTGATGACACTGGCTCCGGGGAGGGAATTCCGCAGAAGGGAATATACTCTCAGCTCCGGAATTACTGGAGTGCCCGCGTCGTCCGGGAAGATGAACATGTGCGGGATCAGTTCACGATCAGCTCCATCCAGGCACACCTGACGGAAGACACTCCTTTCCTCCAGTACGAGTATCGTGTCCGGGAGGACAGCATACACTGGACGCAGATCTCTGTGCTGTGCCTGAAGCGGGAAAATGGTGTCCCTGTCTCTGTATTGATGGCGGTGCAGGATGTGACAGAGCTGAAGGAAGCGGAACTTCAAAACCGCATGGCCATGGAGGAGGCTTACCGGGCAGCTAAAGCGGCCAATGAGGCCAAGACCACGTTCCTGTCCAATATGAGCCACGATATGCGCACTCCAATGAACGCAATCATAGGATTCTCGACGCTGCTGGGCCGGGACGTTTCGCAGCCGGACAAGGTGCGGGAGTACAACGAAAAGATTGCCGCTTCCGGTCAGCATTTGCTCAGTCTTATCAATGATGTGCTGGATATGTCCAAAATCGAAAGCGGACAAAACTCGCTGAATATCGCGGAGTTTTCTCTGAAAGAACTTCTGGAAGAACTGGACTCGGTGATACAGCCCCAGATTCAGGAGAAACAGCAGTCGCTCGATGTCAGAGTCTGCGATGTGAATGGAGACCGCTTTCTGGGTGACAGGCTCCGTCTGAGTCAGATTCTGTTGAATCTGCTGTCCAATGCGGTAAAATACACGCCGAAAGGCGGTCATATCGAACTGTCCATCCTTGGTCTGCCTGAGATTTCCAGGGGCTATGCCCATCTGCGCTTCCAGGTGCAGGATAACGGCATCGGGATCAGCCCTGAATTCATGAAACATATCTTTGATCCTTTTACCAGGGAAAATAACAGTACCGCCAGCGGCATCCTGGGAACCGGTTTGGGCATGGCCATTACCAGAAACCTGGTTGATCTGATGGGCGGAACGATTTCTGTGGAAAGCACTCAGGGCGAAGGAAGCACCTTCCGGGTGGAGCTGGAACTGCGAAACGTATCCGGAGAGCAGCCGGCGCAATCCGGCAGTCAGGAAGAAACCAGTCTTCCGGCCCCCAACACCAATGCGCTGGAAGGTCTGAAGGTGCTGGTCGCTGAAGATAATGACATCAACGCCGAGATCCTGGAGGAGCTTCTGTCCTTTGAGGGAATATCCAGCGAGCGGACTGAAAACGGTCAGGAGGCTTTGGAACGCTTCCGGCAATCTGTGCCGGGCTATTACGACGCCGTGCTGATGGATATTCAGATGCCGGTCATGAACGGTTACGAGACCGCCCAGGCCATTCGGAATCTGGATCGCCCCGATGCGGGAACCATACCGATCATAGCCATGACAGCCAATGCCTTTGCAGAGGATGTTCAAAACGCAATGGAGGCAGGCATGGATGCCCACCTCTCAAAGCCTGTCGATATAGTAACGCTGAAGGGCGTTTTGGAGAAACTGATAACGCATCAGATATTATAAAACTGTTTGTACCACTCGGCGAATTTTCTCAGACCGGTTCTCAAGCTGGTATCCGGTCTGAAGCCATAGTCCCGCTCCAGCGCACTGGTATCTGCAAAGGTCACCGGCACATCTCCCGGCTGCATCGCTACAAGCTCCCTGTGGCTTTCAAAGTCATAGTCTTCCGGGAGTACGCCGGCACGGATCAGTTCCTCCTGCAAAATCTGAACGAAATCCAGCAGATTTTCAGGATTACTGTTACCGATATTATACACGGCGTAAGGAGGAACCGGCAGTCCATCCTCTCCGCTCTTCTTTTCCGGAGCCCCCTGCATTACACGCTTCACACCTTCTACGATGTCATCCACATAAGTGAAATCACGTTTACAGTTGCCATAGTTAAAAATCTGAATCTTCTCACCTTTTATCAGCTTATTGGTGAAGCCAAAATATGCCATATCCGTGCGTCCTGCAGGGCCGTATACAGTAAAGAATCTCAGTCCTGTGGAAGGAATGTTGTACAACTTGCTGTATGCGTGCGCCATCAGTTCGTTGCTCTTCTTTGTGGCAGCGTAAAGGCTGACCGGATGATCCACCTTGTCATCTGTGCTGTATGGAACCTTTTTGTTGCTTCCATAAACAGAGGAGGAAGAAGCATAGACCAGATGTTCCACACCTGCAGCTCCTCCATCATAAGAATGGCGGCATGCTTCCAGAATATTATAGAATCCAATCAGGTTAGACTGAATGTAAGTATCCGGATTGGTAATGCTGTATCTGACACCGGCCTGTGCAGCCAGATTCACCACAACAGCAGGGCTGTATGTCCTGAAAATATCCTGAATCAAATGGGAATCAGCAATGTCCCCTTTTATAAAAGTCCATGTGGACGACGGATGCTTTTCTGCTTCCGCTTTAATCTGCTCCAGTCTCCATTCCTTCATTTCAACCGGATTATAATCCGACATGATGTCGATACCCACGACATGGACCGGCTCCACGGTGCAAAGCAGTTCCAGGACCAGATTGTTGCCGATAAAACCGGCAGCACCAGTGACGAGTATCGTTTTTCCTGTTAAATCTATTTTGTGCATTGATACTCTCCTTCTCAGTCACGTTTGAAGATATCGCGGGTATAAACCTTCTCATTCACATCGTCCAGGCAGGCGTCATAGCGGTTTGCAATAATTGCCTGTGAAACAGCCTTAAACTCATCCAGATCGCCGATGACACGGCTGCCATAGAAGGTGGAGCCTGCCGGAAGGGTCGGCTCATAAATCACAACCGTTGCACCCTTCGCCTTGATCCGCTTCATAACGCCCTGGATGGAACTCTGACGGAAATTGTCAGAATTGCTCTTCATGGTCAGACGATATACACCGATAATGACTTCCTTTTCCTTTGCTGCATCCCAGGAGCTGTTAGCTTCATATGCTCCGGCAATCTCCAGAACACGGTCTGCGATAAAATCCTTACGGGTACGGTTGGACTCAACGATCGCTGACATCATATTCTGCGGAACATTCTGGAAGTTCGCAAGGAGCTGCTTAGTATCCTTGGGCAGACAGTATCCGCCATATCCGAAAGAAGGATTGTTGTAATGGGTGCCGATACGTGGATCCAGGCAGACGCCATTGATGATCTCTGCCGTATTCAGCCCCTTGGACTCCGCATAAGTATCCAGCTCATTGAAGTAGGATACACGGAGAGCCAGATAAGTATTGGCAAAAAGCTTCACTGCCTCAGCTTCGGTAAAGCCCATAAACAGGGTATCGATATTCTCCTTAATGGCACCCTGCCGGAGAAGAGAAGCAAAGATTTCAGCCTTTTCTCTTGAATTCTCATCGCAGGAAACGATAATGCGGGAAGGATACAGATTGTCATACAAAGCCCTGGACTCACGCAGAAATTCCGGGCTGAAGATAATATTGGATGTCTTATACTTTTCTCTCACCGATGCAGTGTATCCAACCGGAATGGTGGATTTGATCACCATCATCGCATCCGGATTCGTTTTCAGAACAAGCTCAATCACTGCCTCCACAGCAGAACAGTCAAAAAAGTTTTTCTTGCTGTCATAGTTGGTTGGAGCGGCAATGATGACAAAGTCCGCATCTCTGTAAGCAGACTCTCCATCCAGTGTGGCAGTCAGATCCAGTTTCTTCTCTGCCAGATATTTTTCAATGTAGTCGTCCTGAATCGGTGAAAGATGCTTATTGATCATATCAACTTTCTCCGGAACAATATCCACGGCAACCACATGGTTGTGCTGTGCGAGAAGTGTTGCCAGGGAGAGTCCCACGTAACCGGTTCCGGCCACAGCGATGTTGTAGGATTTGTCGACGACGGTATGAACAGCAGCTTTTTCCTCTTCTGAACCAGCAGCTTCGCCCACAAACAGATCAACTACCTCAAAACCAAGGACTTCCCCCAGGGTCTGCATCTGCTCCACCGTCGGCACATAGTCCTTATTTTCGATACGGCCAATCATCGCCCGGTTAATTCCCGTAGCATTCGCAAGCTGCGCCTGAGTAAGTCCTTTTTCCTTTCGGAGAGTATGTATGGTCTCCACAAGTTTATTGACAGACAGTTTTTTCATTATCAATCACTCCATTTTCTGTTTTAAACAGAATTTCTCTTTCCGTTTTTGCATTTATTTGTATCATTTGTACTTGTACATTGTACGGCACTTCAGTTAAAAAGTCAATAATTAATAGAAAGTTGATGCTATTCTGTTTTAAACAGCATATCTGGACAGAGAAAATAAATCTCCGTGGATGAAAAATTCACATACTTGCCTATTGCACTCAGATAATCAGTGAATTCATTCACAGCAATCATAAAATCCAGAATCTGTAGGTAACGTTCTGTTGCTTCTATGGCCACTGCTCACTGCCTGTTAAAATATGCAATCCCATCATCCGGATGAAAGTATGTTCTGATATATCCATCTGTAGATACAATGACAAACTCATTGGTGCTTTCGAGATAATAAACATCATCTCCATCTTTTGCTTCAATCTTATGCAAAGAATTGCTGTTTTCAACTACTCTTCCAGCGGCTGCTTCATAAGCCGACGCAGAAGAAAATCCCATCTCCACACCATGCTTTTTAAAATGCTCATTCAGTAATTCCGAATTACGAAAGCTGATACCATTTGCCACGGTGCTGGTATATGAAATATCAGGACTCTTACTTTCACCATCTGTAAAATCAAACCATACACCAAAGACAGCCAGTAAAAAAACACCTGCTGCAATAAATAATTTATTTATTGGATTCGATTTTGAATGTTTGAATTCTTTTCCGTATTGCCTGCATATTCTCTTCATCTGATTACCCCTGTACCCATGTGTTAATTGTATCGCCGTCTGCCTGCCTGAAAAATCTCCTTATCGGATTCTCCAAAATAGAAATGCCGGCTGCAGTACAATATCCTGTCCAGTGTAGTGTTTCATCAATCCGTGACATCCACAATACACACATAAAAAACTGAACTGCCATTTTCAGTAAATACCTTGCGGCCGATATCATCAATCATCCGAACTGCGCCGTCCCTGCGCACAATTCGATATCTCACCCGGTCAATGGAATCTTCTGAATTTCGGATTTGCTCTGCTATCTCATTTTCCACGCACTCTATGTCATCCGGATGAACCATGGTCCTGAAGGAGCCACCGACATATTTGTAGAACTCCATATAATTCCGGCATCCGAAAATATCGATCAATGATTCATCTGCAAACAAAATCTTCCCTTCCCCATATAAATTTCTTTGTCTGTTTCCTGGTTCGAAAGTACACACCCAAGTGTATTCTTAAGAGCTTCAATCTGCAACGGTTTCGCAATGTGCCCGTTCATGCCCACACGGAAAGCCGTTTTTCTGTCTTCCTCAAAAGCATTGGCGGTCATGGCAATTCTGAATACAGTCTAAATCCACTTTTTCAGTATTCTGGCAAGTGTGTTCAGATCGAGCGGCTTGGCAATATGTTCATTCATTCCCGCCGTCTTAGCCGCATGAACATCCTCAGCAAATGCATTTGCTGTCATGGCTATGATCGGGACCTGCCTGCAGTAGTTCCGATCCATGGCACGGATAGCTCTTGCGGCATCATAGCCGTTCATCTTCGGCATCTGGATATCCATGAAAATTATGTCGTAGTATCCGTCCGGACAATCGTCCACCAGATCCACCGCCTCCATTCCGTCCACGATGTGCTCCACGATGATGCCTGTCATACTGAGAATCTCCGCAGCGATCTCGGCGTTCAGTTCGTTGTCCTCCACGAGCAGTGCACGCTTTCCCGCCAGATCAATGCTTCCCAACTCCACCAGTGGCTCCGTCTGACTCTGCTCCTCTCCTCCCACCAGATCGGAGAAGGTTTTGGCCAGTCGGGACCGAAACAGGGGTTTACTGATGAAAGCATTGGCACCGGCTGCGCGGGCCTCCTGCTCAATATCCGACCAGTCGTAGGCAGATATAATAATGATCGGCACATTCTCTCCAACCGCCCTGCGTATTTCCCTCGTAGTGGCGATACCATCCATGTCCGGCATCTTCCAGTCGATGATGCAGGCGAAGTAGTCCCGCTTCTGCTCGTGATGCAGCACCACACGCTCAACGGCCTCGGTACCTGTATGGACACCCTCGGCCTTCATCCCAAAATCATCCAGCATTGCGCAGCAGGATTCCAGGCTCAGCGCATCATCATCTGCCACAAGTACATCCAGGTCTACAAACTTTTCATATTGGATCTCTTCTTTATCCTGGAGCTTCAGATATATGGTGACGGTGAAGCGGGAGCCGACCCCCGGCGTGCTCTCCACTTTGATGTCTCCCCCCATCATCCGGACAATATTCCGGCTGATGGGCATTCCCAATCCGGTTCCCTGGATGCTATCCACCCAGTCATGTTTGGCTCTGACAAATGGTTCAAAAATCTTCTCCAGAAATTCTTCTTCCATGCCTATGCCGTTATCCTGAAAGATGAATTCATAGCATCCCACCCTTGCCTGATTCGAAGGCTTTTCTGTGATGAACAGCTGAATTTTGCCGCCGTCCGGCGTGTACTTCACAGCATTGCTCATAAGATTGGTAAAGACCTTCTGGATGCGCAGACTGTCGCCGATCACCGCTTCGTGCATCACACCGGAAATGTTTACGCCAAGTTCATGGCGGTGCGCCTCAATCTCGGAATTGGTCATGGTGAGCAGATTTTCCACCAAATCCGAAAGGTTGAACTCCTCCTCGACCAGGTCGACCTTGCCGGACTCGATCTTGCTCATATCCAGGACTTCATTGATGAGGCTGAGCAGGTGCTTGCTGGCCTGGGTAATCTTCTGCAGGCTGTCCCTCACACGCTCCTTTTCGTCCAGATGAGCCACCGCGATGGCGGTCATGCCGATGATGCCGTTCATAGGAGTGCGAATGTCATGGGACATATTGGACAGAAAATCTGATTTTGCTCTGTTTGCAGCTTCCGCTGCATCAAATGCTGCCTGCAGCGCCATCTCCTGCTGGCGTTCCTTCTTGATCAGGTCATCCACGTTCCGTGTTCCGACTACAGCCACCAGGCCTCCATTCTTCTCGTGGACAAAGGATACTCTTGCCTGAAGGTATATGATTCCATGATCTGTCAGCTTTTCATAGGTGAAAGAATAATCTTTTCCGTCTTCCTGTATATGTTTCAGAGACAGCTTCTCAAGGAATTCACTGCGACTTGCGTCCGTAATCAGTTCTTCAGAGTAGGCAAGAATTCCCTTGGACCAGCAATTATCATATCTGTGGAAATATTCCTCGATTGCCCGACCTTCCGCATCCGCCGCACGATATGTGGTAACCACATCCGTTTCCGGATTAACAAGCAGGACAGAATAGTATTCTGAACCAAGCCCTTCGATGATTTCACGCTGCATTTCCATCTCTCTGGTCTGCTTCAGCTGACGTCTGGATTCCTCGTCCACATCACGCATACCCAGAATGAAAGTAACTGCTCCGCTGTTGTCCACTATTTTTACCGTGTTCATTTCAAAGTAGGAAATCACACCGTTCATGATTCTTCTGTACCCGAGTTTGTACAGTCCAACATCCGGAACTCTTTCCATCAGGACAGAAAGTCCTGTGGATTGCCGGATTCTGTCACGGTCTTCCGGGACAATAAAGGTATCAATGTATTTAGAAAGAACCGTTTCATAATCCGGCGTCGCAAGGAGCTTTTTCAGAAGTTCAGAATCCATCCCTATTCCGTCCGTCCTGTAAAGGCTTATTTTGCCTGTCCTGGCATCAATCCTGAACAGGCTGCTGTATTCCTGACTCAGCGCACCGGCGATTGCCATCTCATCACGCAGCTTTCTGAGAGTTTCAAGTTCTCTTACCTTCACCTCATGAATTGACTTCGTGTTAAAAATGACATGGGCAAGCCGTCCATCATCATCCCTGTCGCACTCAATAAATGAGCACTCTCTCCAGGTTCTGCCGGTCTCGGAATCGGCAAACAGTGTGCTCTGATACTGCATAGATATAATCCGGGTATGCTCCATACGTTCATTCAGCGTGGAAAGATCTGTAAACGCAAGCATCTCTTCCCTGTGTTCGGGAGCTACCATGTGATGGCTGAAATATGTCAGTCGCTCTCTGGCATCGCCGGACACACCGATATGCGCATTCACACGATCTACAGATGAAAGCTCCGTAAAGAGTCCGGTGGACAGGTCGATATAATACATGGATGTATAGATCTCACCCAGAGACTGAATGACTTTTATCCGATCCATCAGCGCCTTATTGGTCTCCGCCAGCTTTTCGTGCATCATACGCTCGGTCGCAACCTCGCTGTAACAGGTAGAAGCCGCGACGGACAGCAAAAGCAAAGCATCGGTATTCTCTCGGGGATTGTCCACACCAAGGAAGCCGACCACTTCACCATTCACCGTAATCGGAGCTGCCATCAGACTTTCGATTCCCTGTGGTTCAAGAATTTCGTAGGTCTTTGTGCCCGGGTGATAGTCATCAGACAGGGAAGAGATATAGAACTCCCCCCGTTCTTCAAATGCCTCAAACCAGCATTCCATTCCATCAACAGGAATATTCTGAAGATTATCAATCTCTGCACTTACACCTTCGCGACACCACTCAAAAGTATTATTGAATACCCTGCGTGAACTTCCCATCTCAAAGATATAGGCACGGTCCGCATCATAATACTCTCCGATATCCTGTAGAATACTGCTCAGCGTCTGTTCATCTTTCGTCTTATCCAGATAATCCCGCAGAAACTGCTTTACCGCCTGTTCCTGGCAAGTCTTCCTTTGTTTACTATCGTTCATACTGCACCTCTGAGATACTTTCTGATTCACCATCTATTTTTTGAGAATCTCTGTCAAAGCAGACATGAGTTCATCAACTTTAATCGGTTTTGCAATATGCCAGTTCATGCCTGCCCTGTACGCATTTTTCTTATCTTCATCAAATGCATTCGCCGTCATGGCGACAATGGTAATGCCTGCCTTTTGCGGATCCGAAAGCTTCCGGATTGTCTGGGTCGCCTTGTACCCATCCATATTCGGCATCTGAATGTCCATCAGAATCAAATCATAATGACCTGCTTCTGCTTTCTCCATCATGTCTACGCAAATGATACCATCGGCAGCATGCTCCACCTCAAATCCTGCTTCTTCCAGAATGGTGATTGCAATCTCCGCATTCAATTCATTGTCTTCCGCAAGAAGGATACGTTTCCCTTTAAAAAAGTCTTCATCATAGCCCTGTGCCTTCTCTATGTAGATTTGGGTGTCTTCATCCTGTGCAATTCTGTGCGGTAAGGTTACGGTAATCCTTGTCCCTCTGCCCACCTTGCTTTCTACTTCAATGGTTCCCTCCA
>SFEV01000064.1 GCA_004557975.1 Lachnospiraceae bacterium | reverse complement strand
CCCCTGTATCACAAATACTTCCGGGACATTTTCTATAAATAACAGAATCTACAGTTATGCCAGACTGGACAATATCTTTTCCACGGTTCCGTCTGATACATGGTTTACTGTTTTTTGCCTTGATGAAACATCCATGTTTTCCAGTTTTCGTCGGATTCTTTTGTCTTTTAATATACTTGCTGTACTTATTCTGGTTGCTTCGATCATTATCATTATCATTTTTTCCAGATATCTTACTGCTCCGATTTATGCACTGACAGAAGCGCTTCATGAAGTATCTCAGGAAAATTTTGCCGTCTCGCTGCCCGATACTTCTTTTCTGAAAGAATATACGATAATTAACCGCGGTTTTAACCAGATGATCCAAAAGCTGGATAATCTGATTAATACAGTGTATAAGACACAGCTTGCCCAGAAAGAAGCACAGCTGAAAAACCTTCAGTCTCAGATGAATCCGCATTTTCTCTTCAATACTCTGCAACTGATCAGCTGGAAAGCTTATGAATATGAAGCGTATCCCGTCTGTGATATGATTTCCAGTCTGAGCTATATGCTCCAGACAGATTTACATTCAGATGATGAGAAGACATTTACCTTGCGTCAGGAACTGGATTACATTAAACAGTACTCATATATTATTCATTGTAAATATAACAGTATGATATCCATCAATACAGATGTTCCGGAATCACTTCTGGACTGTCGAATTCCAAAGCTGATTCTTCAGCCTTTCCTTGAAAACTCTATACGTCACGGGCTGGAACCGAAAACGGGGCGTGGCACGGTGACACTTACGATTCGCCAGGAATCCTCCGATCTCATCTGTATCATCGAGGATGACGGTATTGGTATCAGTCAGGAAACGCTTGAACAAATCAGAAAAACGGATTCGATGGATAAGCATATACCGGTAGAAAAGGGACATCAGATTGCGCTCAGTAACATTCAGCAAAGAATCCGGCTCCTGTACGGAGAACCGTATGGCTTTACTGTCACCAGTCAGATGTTCCACGGAACCAGAGTTATTCTGCGTATTCCTTACAGGCCGCATAGTCAGGAAGATACGGACAGCTATACTTCGGACTTATCTTCCCGAGAAGCTCTGTCATCTGAAACGTTATAATGAATCACACCAAATGAAAAGGAGTATTTTCAAATGATAAAAGTACTTATTGCAGAAGACGAACAGGGTATCTTGAACAGTCTTGCCAATGCATTTTCCTGGGAAAACATGGGCTGTGAAATCACAGGTCTTGCACAGACAGGCATTGAGGCTCTCGAGCTGTGCATTTCAAATCCTCCGGACATAATTATTTCCGATATTGTCATGCCGGGGATTGACGGTATTTCTCTTCTCCGCTATATCAAAGAAAAATATTCTTCCATCCAGTTTATTGTCCTCACAGGACATCGGAATTTCGAATATGCCAGAAATGCTCTCAATCTGGGGGCAGCCATGTTTTTACTGAAGCCGGTAAATTTCATGGAACTGGAAAAGGCTGTCAAGACTATTACTGCGAAGCTGCTTGAAGATCAGGAAAATAAGCAGTTGGAAAATCAGCAGGAATATGTCCTTTCCAGTCTTCTGAACGGACACATTTATCCGAAAAATGAATTACCGTTGAAAACCAAGCAGCTGCTGTCCTCACTGACTGCATACCGGATATGTGTCTTTCAATTTGATGACAATCAGGAAGAGGACATGTTTCGTATTCAAAACCTTGCGTTGTTTTATCAGCAGTGTACTCTTTCCCGACAGTATATTCCTGTAAAAATCAATGATATTCATTTTGTCCTGATTATTACCGGGTCAGATGCAGAAAAGCCTGACGAACTGCAGCATTTTCTTGTACAGTTTCAATCCAGAATTTATCATTTTTTCCATACTACTATTTCCATTGGAATCAGCAGTATGAAAAACGGATACGAAATGCTGCACACCGCTTATACAGAAAGTACGAGAGCACTGTCCAAACAGTTCTTTTCCGGAAATCAGAGTATCCATTTCTTTCTGTCAGATTCGACTGAAGAAGATCTGTACGTTACCAATCGTCATGCACCTTTCCGCTATCTGGAAAAAATCCAGGATCTGGTGCGCAGCTATAATGGCATTATTCTGAATCAGCGGGCAGCAGAACTGTTTTCTGCGTGGATTGATGATTACCAGAATAATGTTTCTCTATTGAAAAGTTCATTTATCATGCTGGCCACTCTCAGCATCCAAAATCTGGTTGGATCAGATGACAGACAAGTCGCATTGCTGTTTGAGAAATATGCTAATTTTCAAAAAGTAATACGTTGCGATACAATCGATACGCTGAAAGATCTGTATATGAATCTGATTATGGACTTAAATGATTATTATTCAATAAAAAACAGTAATAAACAACAGTTGATTACTCTGATTTATGATCACATTGAAAATCATTACATGGAACAGCTCTCTCTGACCAATGTCGCCAGAACCGTTTTTCTTTCTCCTTCGTATCTCTCTTCACTTATTGCCAGTGAAACGGGAAAGAGCTTTACTGATATTGTAAACGAAGTGCGCATTGAACATGCAATAGAAATGCTGAAAGATCCCGGGCGAAAAATTGCCGATGTTGCGTATTCTGTAGGATTTAATGAACCTCAGTATTTCAGTATCATTTTTAAAAAGCATACACATCTTACACCGCGGGATTACCGGGAATTCTACCTGAAAAAATGAAATCATTCCGGATACAGGCAAGCCCCTGTCCGCCACTGAATTCTTAGCGTATTTGAAATGGGGGACTTACCTGATTCGGCTAAATATGCCTGCCAGGAAATGGCAGGCATATGACAGGCAAAGCCAGTATTCTGTTCATCCTGAACCAGATGAGCCATTTTCCTGAATTTACAGGATCAATACTCCTGGTTCTCCATATACTTCATATACTTGACAACCATCAGCGCAATCTTGAACGTAATCGCGTCCTCAAACACGCGCAGATCAAGTCCCGTGGACTTCTGCAGCTTATCCAGACGGTATACCAGTGTATTCCTGTGGATATAAAGCTGGCGGGAGGTCTCTGATACATTCAGGCTGTTCTCGAAAAATTTGTTGATCGTGACCAGTGTCTCCTCGTCGAAATCATCCGGCGATTTTCCGTCGAAGATCTCGCGGATAAACATTTTGCACAGCGGAATCGGAAGCTGATAAATCAGACGTCCGATACCGAGAGAGCTGTATGCGATCACATTGCGCTCTGCAAAGAAAATCTTGCCCACGTTGAGCGCCATGCGTGCCTCCTTGTAGGATCGAGAAACTTCCTTGATCTCTCCCACAATCGTGCCATAAGCAATCAGACCTTCCTTTTTCTTTTCTTCTCCCAGAGCGTCGAGAATCGCCTCCGCGATCTTTTCCATCTCCGGATATCCCTCCTGAGGTCCGATCTCTTTCACCACAATAATGCTCTTCTCATCGACAGCCGTAATAAAATCACCGGAGCGTGAACTGAACAGAGCACGCACACTTTCGAGGGAGGTGTTATCCTTCTCATGACTGACCTCCAGAATGAATACGACGCGGCGTGCCTCCGTATCGATATGAAGCTTCTTGGCACGGTTATAGATATCAACAAGCAGAAGATTATCGAGAAGAAGATTCTTGATAAAATTGTCCTTGTCGAAACGCTCCTTGTACGCTACCAGGAGATTCTGAAGCTGAAACGCAGCCATCCTGCCCACCATATGGACATCATCGCTGTTGCCATTTGCCAGAAGAATGTATTCCAGCTGATGATCATCAAAAACCTTATAAAACTGGCAACCGGATACTACCTGGCTGTCTGCCGGTGAGCCCACAAAGCTCAGAACAGAATCCCGGAACTCCTCTGCTTCCGGGAATGTGGTCGCCAGCATGATACCCTCTGTGTCAAGCACACACAAATCCACTCTGCTGATCGCCTTCAGTCCGTCCAACGTTGTCTGTAAAACCTGATTTGATATCACGTGTATGTCCTCCTTTACCTTCTCTGCCTTCCATTTTCCAACAACACTGACCCAAAAACTGTTAAATCCCAATACATATTTTCAGACACAGATACCCAACTGGTATTATTTTAATATAGCTCCAATAAAAAATCAATCATTTTTGTGAAATATGCACTAACAGATTCTTGCTTTGTAACCTTGCTTTTTCTACGCAAAAAGAGGATGCCGCGCATCCTCCTTTCACATTTTTGTATTATGTTTCCGCATATGTTTTCTGATGTATATTTCTCCGTGCGATTACCGCTTCACCTTATGCCCTGATCAGCAGGACAGCGACATCATTTACATTCGTTCCGGTGGCACCCGTCACAATCAGCCCGCCTGATTTTTCCAGAGCATGGTAAGCATCATTGTTCTGAAGTACCTGGTAAATATCAATATTCTGTTCTGCAAGCTGCCGGGCCGTACCGTCGTCCACATACCCGCCTGCTGCATCGGTAGGTCCGTCCGTCCCGTCACTTCCGACGCTGAAGACAGCCGTGTCTTTCAGGCCGTCAATCCCCACAGCTGCAGACAGTGCCAGCTCCTGATTCCTTCCGCCCTTTCCGCTGCCGGTCAGATGAACCACGGTTTCTCCGCCTGCGATGAAAGCAAGACTTTCGCCGCCATCCTGATGGCTCTTCGCAATCGCCGCCAGGAAAGCGCCCGCCTCACGGGCCTCGCAGGTGAGCTGGTCTGTGAGAACCACCGTCCTGTAACCAAGAGTCTCACACGCTTCCTTTGCCGCGGCACAGAGGTTGCGCACACTGCCTGTGATCACCGTCTCCACATTGGAAAGCTCCTTGGGCGTCTCCTGACCGAGCAGCTTCCGGGCCTTGTCAGAGAGCTTCAGCCCGTATTTTTCTGCAATCGCAAAAGCCTTTGCACAGTCAGCAGAATCGGGATACGCGGGACCTGAAGCAATCATATCAAGCGGATCTCCGAGAATATCGCTGAGCACGATGCTGTAAACATGAGCCGGTTCACAAAGCTTCGCGAATTTTCCGCCCTTCACCGCCGAAAGACGCTTGCGGATCGTGTTCATCTCCACAATGTCCGCACCGCAGGCAAGCAGCTGCTTCGTAATACCGGCAAGCTCCTCCCCCGGGATCAGCGGCTTTTCAAACAGCGCGGAACCGCCGCCGGACAGCAGAAAGAGCACCGTATCCTCCGCCGCCAGATCCGACACCATATCGAGCACGGCCTGGGTACCTGCAAAAGAATTTTCATCCGGCACCGGATGTCCGGCCTCGAAGCAGCGCATGCGCGGAATCTCACCCTTCACATGGTCATACTTCGTCACAACAACACCGGCCTCGATCCTGTCTCCCAGCAGCGCCGAAGCTGCCTTTGCCATCTGCCACGCCGCCTTTCCTGCCGCCGCCACGTAAAGCCTGCCGTCACCGAACTGCTTTCCCGAAAGCGCCTGCGCCACCGCCTCATCAGGCAGCACCCGCTGTATCGCTTCCCGGATAATAAAATCTGCGTCCTGTCTTAATCCCATAATCTCCTCCATATCAGAGCCGTTTCATCAGCTGTTCATGGGTCTCCTCATACCCTGGCTTGCCAAGCAGTGCAAACATGTTGCTCTTATAGCTCTCCACACCCGGCTGGTTAAAGGGATTCACACCGAGAATATAGCCGCTGACACCGCAGGCAAACTCAAAGAAGTAGAACAGCTGGCCGAGGATGAACTCACTCTGCTCTGGAACGTTTACCCGCAGGTTCGGCACACAGCCGTCCGTATGTGCCAGCACGGTCCCGTTCATTGCGCTCTTGTTTACAAAATCCATGGTCTTTCCGGCAAGGTAATTCAGCCCGTCCAGATCTCCCGGCTCTTCCTTCAGTTCTATATCATAGTTTGGTTTTTCCACGCAAAGAACTGTCTCCAGCATAATGCGGGAACCGTCCTGAATAAACTGTCCAAGTGAATGCAGGTCTGTGGTGAGATCAACGGATGCAGGCATCAGTCCTCTCTGATCCTTTCCCTCACTCTCCCCGTAAAGCTGCTTCCACCATTCTGAAATGTAATGGAGACTCGGCTCGTAGTTGGCAAGGATCTCAACCGTCTTTCCCTTGCGGTGGAGAATATTGCGCACTGCGGCGTAACGCACCGCATCGTTCTCCTCAAACGGACGCTCCAGCGCCAGTTTTCTTCCGAAGGCAGCGCCCTCCATCAGTGCGTCGAGATCAGCACCGCTGGCTGCGATCGGAAGAAGCCCCACAGCAGTCAGAACGGAGAAACGCCCTCCGATATCATCTGGAACTACAAATGTCTCATAGCCTTCCTCATCCGACAGCTTTTTCAGTGCACCGCGTGATTTGTCCGTTGTGGCGTAAATGCGGCCTGCCGCACCCTCTTTTCCGTACTTTTTCTCCAGAAGCTCCTTGAAAACACGGAAAGCGATGGCAGACTCTGTCGTCGTGCCTGACTTGGAAATCACATTTACAGAGAAATCCCGATCCCCGACGATATCCATGATTGCCCTGATATAAGAACCGCTCATGTTGTTTCCCACAAAATAGATCTGCGGAGTCTTTTTGTTCTTTGCACTGATCTCATTATAAAAGCCATTGTTCAGAAAATCAATAGCTGCCCGCGCTCCAAGGTAGGAACCTCCGATTCCGATAACAAGCAGCACCTCCGATTCTTCCTGAATCTTCTTTGCAGCCTTTTTGATTCTCGCAAACTCCTCTTTATCATAGTCGACCGGAAGATCAATCCAGCCAAGAAAATCATTGCCCTCGCCGTTTCTGGAAATCAGCTTTTCCTTCGCTGCCAGAGCGATCTCTTTCATTGTATTTATTTCATTTTCCCGGACAAAGCCGGCAGCCTTCGAATAATCAAATGTGATGTTTCCCATTTATCTTCCTCCAAAAAATTACAAAAAGGCCCGGAGGTAAAAAGGAGAGATCCTGTTTCCATTCGGGCCGGTCACTATCTGTTTACAACATTTACAGGATTCCCCTGCAGGAACTGCGCAATATTATCTGCCGTGATATCCATGATTCTCTGGCGGGATGCCTGAGCTGCCCATGAGATATGTGGGGTAATGAAACAGTTTTTCGCTTTCAGAAGAGGATTGTCGCCCTTAATCGGCTCTGTAGAAACCACATCGAGACCTGCAGCGTATACTTTTCCGCTGTTCAGAGCGTCTGCCAGATCCTGCTCCACCACAAGCTGCCCCCGGCTGTTGTTAATAATAATCACACCATCCTTCATTTTTGCGATATTTTCACTGTTGATGATTCCCTCCGTTGACGGGAACAGCGGGCAGTGGAGGAAAATTACATCAGACTGAGCAAGCAGCTCGTCCAGCTCCACATACTCTGCCAGCTTCTTTCCCGCTTCGCTCTGGAACGCGTCGTACGCAAGCACCTTCATATCCAGGGAGTTCAGAATCTTTGCAGTCGCCTGGCCGATGCGTCCCAGACCGATAATACCTGCGGTCTTGCCATACAGCTCGATCATCGGATAATCCCAGTAACACCAGTCCGCGTTATTCTCCCATTTTCCTTCTGCAACCGTCTGTGCATGATGTCCGTAATGGGAGCAGATTTCCAGAAGAAGGCCCACTGCGTACTGGCCTACGATCTGAGTACCGTAGGTGGGAACATTCACAACAGGAATTCCCTTCTCTTTTGCATAATTATAGTCAACAACGTTGTAGCCTGTTGCCAGAACTGCGATCAGCTTCAGGTTCGGACACTTGTCAATCGTCTCCTTTATGATCGGAGTTTTGTTGATCACGGCAATCTCCGCGTCTCCGATACGCTCCGCGATCAGCGGAGATTCCACGTAAGAGGTTCTGTCATAGACAGTCACTTCACCCAGCTTTTCAAGGGGAGCCCAGCTTAAATCACCTGGATTTTCTGTATAACCATCAAGAATTACTATTTTCATATTATGCTCCATTCCGCCGCCTTTAACGGCAGCCCAAGTATTTTCCACAGGTAAGCAGGCTGCGCTGCATTTATTTTCACGTTCCGAAGATCAGTGCCACAGGTGCCTCGATCAGCTGCGGGAACAGGATAAAGATGCACAGAGAAACCGCAATCAGAATAATCCACGGCACAGATGCCTTTACGATTTTTTCCAATGGCAGCCCCGTCACATTCTCGGCCGCATACAGACACACACCTACCGGCGGAGTAATCAGACCGAAGGACAGTGTGATTACCAGGAACACTACGAAAAACAGCGGTGATACACCTACAGCCTGTACTGTCGGAAGAAGAATCGGCACCAGGATAAAGATTGCTGCCGTTGCATCCATGAACATGCCTACTAGATTCGGTTAAAAAATCAAAAAGAGAGCGCACAACACCACTGTGCTGTACGCTCCTGACTCTGTTTTCTTTTTATGCAGTTCTTTATACCTCGAAAATCAGATCTCCGTAGGACGGCATCGGCCACATTTCCTTGTCGACGATCATCTCCAGCTTGTCAACCGGAGCTCTGAGCTCGCTCATTGCCTCCATGACAACATCGTGGAAGAATCTCGCCTGCTCTTCACCTTCCGGCTTCCCTGCTGCCTCTTCCGCCACCTCGATCAGCTTCGCGAGTGCAACCTTCGTATCGGACAGAAGCGCGCTTGTCTCATTGAGCAGTTCGATCTGTACAGATGCCTCGGCTCCTGCTGCCGTCACTGCATTTACAGTGTCAGCAAGGCTCTTTGTGTATTTGATAACAGCCGGAATGATCTGTTTGCTTGCAATATCAATCATAGCGCGGGCCTCGATATTGATTGCCTTTGCGTACGTCTCATACTGAATCTCCACACGTGACTCCAGCTCTGCTTTTGTAAATACACCGAATTTGCCGAACAGGTTGATTGCCTTGTCTGTTACAAGTGCAGGGATAGCGTCTACCATGGACTTGATATTCGGAAGCCCTCTTCTTGCCGCTTCTTCCACCCACTCCTCGGAGTATCCGTTTCCGTTGAATACTATTCTCTGATGTTCTGTCGCATACTTCTTGATCAGGTCATGTACTGCCTCATCGAAGTTTTCTGCCTTTTCCAGAATATCACACGCCTCGGAAAATGCTTCTGCAACGATCGTATTGAGAACGATGTTCGGAGCTGCAATGGAATCACGGGAGCCGACCATACGGAACTCGAATTTGTTTCCTGTGAACGCAAACGGTGATGTTCTGTTGCGGTCTGTCGCATCCTTTGCCAGGTTCGGAAGTGTCTTGACACCAGTCTCAAGAACTCCGCCCTTCAGGGAATGTGTAGCTGCACCTGTGCTGATCAGCTGTGTCAGTACATCCTGAAGCTGCTCGCCCAGGAAAATGGAGATAATTGCAGGCGGTGCCTCGTTGGCTCCAAGTCTGTGATCGTTTCCGACGTCAGCGGCAGATTCACGAAGCAGGTCAGCATGCTCATCCACTGCTTTCAGGATACAGGTCAGCACCAGAAGGAACTGTACGTTCTCGTGCGGTGTCTTGCCCGGATCCAGAAGATTGATTCCGTCGTCTGTCGTGATGGACCAGTTGTTGTGCTTACCGGAGCCGTTCACGCCTGCGAAAGGCTTCTCATGGAGCAGACATTTCATGCCGTGCTGGCACGCAACACGTTTCAGAGTCTGCATAACAATCTGGTTGTGATCCACAGCTACATTGCACTCTGCGTAAATGGGAGCCAGCTCATGCTGTGCCGGAGCCACCTCATTGTGCTGTGTCTTCGCTGAAACGCCCAGCTTCCAGAGCTGCTCATTGACATCTTTCATGAAAGAAGCGATTCTCTGACGGATCGTTCCAAAATAATGGTCATCCAGCTCCTGGCCCTTCGGCGGCATTGCACCGAACAGTGTACGGCCCGTAAAAATCAGGTCCTTTCTCTGGAGGAACTTCTTCTCATCCACAAGGAAGTATTCCTGCTCCGGTCCTACTGACGGAGTAACCTTTCTGGATGTAGTATTTCCAAACAGTCTCAGAAGTCTGAGTGCCTGTGTATTGATTGCTTCCATGGAACGAAGCAGCGGAGTTTTCTGGTCAAGCGCTTCGCCTGTATAAGAACAGAACGCTGTCGGTATGCAGAGAATTGCACCCGCCGCATCGTGACGGACAAATGCCGGTGATGTGCAGTCCCACGCTGTATAACCTCTCGCCTCAAAAGTAGCACGCAGTCCGCCTGACGGGAAAGAGGACGCATCCGGCTCACCCTTGATCAGCTCTTTTCCGGAGAACTCCATCAGAATTGTTCCATCCGAATTCGGCGCCGTGATAAACGAGTCATGCTTCTCTGCCGTTACACCTGTCAGCGGCTGGAACCAGTGCGTATAATGTGTCGCACCCTTTTCGATTGCCCAGTCCTTCATCGCTGCAGCGATTACATCTGCTGTCGCGAGATCCAGTTCAGTACCCTCTTCAATCGTCTTCTTCAGTGCTTTGTACACTTTTTTCGGAAGACGTTCCTGCATTACTTTGTCGCTGAATACATCTTCACCGAAGATGTCTGCTACGTTAAAATACTCGCTCATAATCTACTCCTCTTTTCCTGGTAATATGAACAGAAATACGTACCACGCACTCCCGTTATAGAAAAAAGGACATTCCATCATGATTCTATGTGGAACGCCCTTGTCACCTGCTACTAAAATACTCTATTCAGTTCTAAAAATCAAGTAAAATTTTGTCCCGAAGGGGATATTTTCATATTTTTTACAAAAATGGATGTGAAACAGGGGCGCGGTTATTCAAATCGCCCATGAAGCAGCTATTCGGTTATGAGCAGGCAGCGAAGCGGATTGCGAATATCCACCTGACCATGTCAGTATACATTCGAAACCTTCACCACCAGAGTATCACAAATCACGTCGATACATCCCTCATCTGGGAATACCGGCATATCTTCAATTTTTCCGCTGTCCAGAATCCTGTTATACACCTCATCCATGCAGAGTTTGATATTCAGTCCACAGTATTCAGAAAAGATACCGTTCCAGGAATGCCTGTTGCAGTTGTCCTTACTCCACCATCTTCCGAACGCAGCATAATCGTTTGCCATCTTCCATGCAGAAGACTGCTTAAACAGAGGGTTGTCCGATGGTCTTCCCACAAATGCCACCGTCGTGTCTTCTGTCAGATATCCATCCTCCATAAGCCTGCCTGCAATATTCTGAGCTATGGTAACTGTTGCATTCCTGCCTTCCAGCATGGCAAGCTGATCATTATTGACAACGCAGACATTCACCCATACAGCCACGCACATACCTGTGATGTAAACTGCACGCACCACTCTCTTTTTTTCGAATTTACGGATCATGCACAATATAATTCCCGCAAGGACGACCATACCGCCCGTCATAAGCAGCGATACATCACTTTCAAATGCAATCAGCAGCGTTGCATTGCAGGCAACCGGAATAAGCAGAACCATTATAAGCAGAAGCAATACCCTGAATCGGCCCTGCTTCCATACTGTCCGGATTCTCCCGGCCACAAAGACAAGAAAAACCGCAATCAGAAAAATCTGTATTATTGCATTTCCGAAGATATTATTCTGTATCTGGTTTCCTGAAAAGAATTGACGAAAGGCTCTGCATGCATCCACTATCCTGCGCGGCATATTTTCGATTATTTTCGACACGGATACATTGGCAGCTCCCTTGTAATCGCTCAGCGACATACCGTAAATTCCGCATACGGCGGAAGTAATGATTTTATATAAAATCCCGCCCCATATCACCGACGCGGCAGACTTTGCCGCACACCCGCCGATACGCTTCAGTTCTTCCTGCTCCAGAATCATGCGAATGAGATGCATCAGCAGAATGATACATGTCACAGAAAAATATGCCTGATAATTTCCCATGGTAAGTGCAATAAAAATCCCTCCGAGCAGTACCGATGCTGCCGTATTCCCAAGCCTGATGACACAGCCTGCTGCCGTAACACTGAACAGATATGCCACGGCAAATGTAGGCGACATGTAGCAGTACGACAGTATATCACATACAAGCGGAGAAGCCGTAAAAGAAATTCCTGCAAGGAAAACTGTTTTCCTGTCTTTGATTCCGAATAAATGCGCCAGCATAATACTGGCAGCGGAGATTACCGCCAGCGTAATAATTCCGTTCAAAACGGAAGATACAATGCCGAACCGAAGCATATCCAGATACGGCCAGAACCACCGCCCGATGGAGCGTTCCCAGTAACCGGCAAAATATCTGGAAAACCACCAGAGTCCATCATAGGAATTTACCAGATTGTTTGAAAACATCATAAAATATACAATGATGCCAAATGCCATATTCGCAAAAAGATTTACTCTGTTATCCAGAATCCAGCCTGTTATCGTCCTTCGCCACATACAGAACCTGTTTTTGATTTCTTTCATTCGTATCTCTGCCCCCTGAAACCATTTTTCTATTTTTGTATTGTACTACATTTTCTTCTCAATATCCATGATAATATGCTGGTCAAACCATATCATCTGTGGTAATTTATTATGGATCTGTTTCAGATATATTTATCAAAGGAAAGGGAGCCTGGATTTTCTCCGGGCGCGTAATGATTGTGCTGTTATGAAAGACATTCCTGTTATCGTTTACGTAGCCGCAGCACTGCTGCTTCTGATCCTGCTTCTGCTGCTGGCCAGAAGATTTCTCGCCGCACGCTATCCTTATCAGGCAAAGCCGATCCTGACAAAACGTGAATATCAGTTTTATATACTTCTGCGCCGCGAAACCGACAGGCGCGGACTTCTGGTCTGTCCGAAGGTCGGACTGAAGGATCTGCTTGGGGTCACCACCCGGAAAAACTACATGAAATATTTTCATCAGATTGCCCAGAAGCACATGGACTTTGTGGTATGCGACCAGTCGCTGCGCGTGCTGTTTGCCATCGAGCTGGACGACAGCTCCCATGAGACAAAGGATGCAAGGAAGCGTGACCACTTTAAGGATCAGGCGTTTCGCGCCGCGCGGATTCCGCTGAAACGAATCCGTGATTTTGATGAATCTTCTGTGCGTGAGCTGTTTCGATGAACGAGGCAGGGGCTTTGACAGTAAAAAAACACCGATAACGATATACCTGCTTTCAAAAACAGCAAATCGTTACCGGTATTTTCATTGTCTTAAGCGCGTCCGATGGATCCGAAGATCTCCATCTTTTCTTTCACCTTAGCCTTGATTGCCTCTGTGCCCGGTGCAAGCAGCTTACGCGGGTCAAAGCCCTTGCCCTGCTGATCCTTGCCTGCCTCGATGTACTGACGTGTAGCCTCTGCAAATACGAGCTGGCACTCTGTATTAACATTGATCTTTGCCACACCGAGATCAATTGCCTTTTTAATCATATCATCCGGGATACCTGTACCGCCGTGAAGTACCAGCGGAAGATCGCCTGTCTTCTCCTGGATAGCAGCCAATGTCTCAAAGGAAAGTCCCGCCCAGTTTGCCGGATATTTTCCGTGGATGTTGCCGATGCCTGCTGCCAGGAAGTCGATACCCAGATCAGCGATCATCTTGCACTCATTCGGGTCTGCACACTCACCCATACCGATGACGCCATCCTCTTCTCCTCCGATGGAGCCTACCTCTGCCTCAAGAGAAATACCTTTCTCTGCGCAGACCTTAACCAGCTCTTTCGTCTTTGCAACGTTCTCCTCGATTGCGTAGTGAGAACCGTCAAACATAATGGATGAGAAGCCTGCCTCGATGCATTTGTAGCATGCATCGTAGCTGCCGTGATCCAGATGAAGAGCTACCGGAACGGTGATATTCAGCTCTTCCAGCATGCCGTTTACCATACCAACGATGGTCTTGTAGCCTGCCATATATTTTCCTGCTCCTTCAGATACACCGAGGATAACCGGAGAATTGCACTCCTGAGCTGTGAGCAGGATCGCCTTTGTCCACTCAAGGTTGTTAATGTTGAACTGTCCTACTGCGTAGTGACCTGCAACGGCCTTCTGCAGCATTTCCTTTGCTGATACTAACATGATAATTCCTCCTGCTAAATAATGTAAATCCAGTGACGCAAAACATTTCTGACAGTTTTCGCACTGGACGTCATTATATACTAAGATATGAAATATTGCAAGGGGCACATTTTCCTGACAGCCTTGAAAGGTAAATATATCTTTTAGCCTGCCGATATTATAAAAATGCTTTTTTCACCATTCTGTCTATTTTTGAATGGGTTATCCACATCAATT
>SFEV01000015.1 GCA_004557975.1 Lachnospiraceae bacterium | reverse complement strand
CGTGAGAAACTAGATGCAAAAAGCATGACAGTTATACCGGTTTGGATAGAACTGGATCCTGAGTATTCTGCAGCTGATGTGTGGTACGATGCACATCCATTTTTGGGAGGAAAAAAAGGAAAAGAAGGTAATCTTTGGATTGCATCGGAAACACAAAAACTGGACGGAGAAATCCGTGTAAAGATGAACTACAAGAAAAATGCTCAGTATCTTTGCAAAGAAATAAGTATACCTGTGAAAGCAATAACAAAAAAGAAACTGGATGAGTTCAAGAAAACTTTTTTAGGTGCAATGGGTGAATGAGAGAACAAAATTGTTTCATGGTGGAAAACCGCAAGTTAAAATTTGTGGTTTTCCACCATTTTCTGACTAAACCAGTATTTGGGAAAACTCTTTTTTACGAAAGGAAAAGCAGTTCAGATGGCAGAAAAACAGAGTTACAGTTTTAAAAAGGTAAAATGGACAAAAAAAGCAGGTAACTTCATGGAATTTCAACGTTTCGCAAATTGACAATAAAAGTATCATTGGGCTATAATATTGAAATGTGTATATAAATTGGATTAATATGTCTGTTGGATGTCCTGTCAGGGACTTCTGCAGAAACAGAAATTTGTGCCGGTTATTATAGCAGTAGGAGGAGGCAGACTATGTTGTACGATAAAGTACCCACCAGTCTGAACTTCGTCGAGCGGGAGAAGCAGACGGAGAAATTCTGGAAGGAAAACAAAATTTTTGAGAAGAGTATGGAAAACCGAAAGGAAGGCGAGACGTACACGTTTTATGACGGACCGCCTACCGCAAACGGAAAGCCGCATATCGGACACGTTCTGACACGTGTCATCAAGGATATGATCCCGCGTTACCAGACCATGAAGGGAAAGATGGTTCCGAGAAAGGCCGGTTGGGATACACACGGACTTCCGGTGGAGCTGGAGGTGGAAAAGCTTCTCGGTCTGGACGGAAAAGAGCAGATTGAAGAGTACGGCCTCGTCCCGTTTATTGATAAATGTAAAGAGAGCGTATGGAAATATAAAGGTATGTGGGAGGATTTTTCCGGAACGGTTGGTTTCTGGGCTGATATGGATCATCCGTACGTCACATACCATGACGATTATATTGAGTCCGAGTGGTGGGCGCTGAAGCAGATCTGGGACAAGGGACTTCTGTACAAAGGATTCAAGGTCGTTCCGTACTGTCCTCGCTGCGGTACCCCGCTTTCCGCTCAGGAGGTGGCACAGGGCTACAAGACGGTGAAGGAACGCTCCGCGATTGTCCGCTTCAAATGTAAAGATGAGGACGCATATTTCCTGGCATGGACAACAACGCCGTGGACACTTCCGTCCAACCTGGCACTCTGCGTGAATCCGGACGAAGCTTACTGCAAGGTAAAGGCTGCGGACGGATATACGTACTATATGGCAGAGGCGCTGCTGGATACGGTTCTCGGCAGACTGGCTGATGAAGCGAACGGTGTAAAAGCATATGAGATTCTTGAGCGATATACAGGAAAGGATCTTGAGTATAAAGAATACGAGCCGCTGTTCGCATGCGCAGGAGAGGCTGCGGCAAAACAGCACAAAAAGGCTCATTTTGTGACGTGTGACAGCTACGTAACCATGGGAGACGGTACAGGCATCGTTCACATTGCGCCGGCATTCGGTGAGGATGACGGCCGCGTGGGCCGCAATTACGGGCTGCCCTTTGTACAGTTTGTTGACGGCAAGGGCCAGATGACACCGGAAACGCCGTATGCAGGCCTGTTTGTGAAGGACGCTGACAAGCCGATTCTCGTGGATCTGGAAAAAGACGGCAAACTGTACGACGCACCGAAGTTTGAACATGAGTATCCGCACTGCTGGAGATGTGACACTCCGCTGATTTACTATGCGCGTGAGTCCTGGTTCATCAAGATGACTGCAGTGAAGGATGATCTGATTGCAAATAATAATACGATCAACTGGATTCCGGAGAGCATCGGAAAGGGACGTTTCGGCGACTGGCTGGAAAACGTTCAGGACTGGGGAATTTCCCGGAACCGTTACTGGGGTACTCCGCTGAATATCTGGCAGTGTGATGAGTGTGGTCATATGCATTCTGTCGGAAGCCGTCAGGAGCTCTATGAGATGAGCGGAAATGAGGCTGCAAAGACAGTTGAGCTGCACCGTCCGTATATCGATGAGATTACGATCACCTGTCCGAAGTGCGGCAAGCCCATGCACCGCGTGCCGGAGGTTATTGACTGCTGGTTCGACTCAGGAGCAATGCCCTTTGCACAGCACCATTATCCGTTTGAAAATAAAGAGCTGTTTGAATCACAGTTCCCGGCTCAGTTCATTTCCGAGGCGGTGGATCAGACAAGAGGATGGTTCTACTCCCTGCTTGCTGAGTCCACACTGCTGTTCAACAAGGCTCCTTATGAGAACGTTATCGTTCTGGGACACGTACAGGATGAGAACGGCCAGAAAATGAGTAAATCCAAGGGAAATGCAGTCGATCCGTTTGAAGCTCTTGAGACGTACGGAGCCGATGCAATCCGCTGGTATTTCTATATCAACAGTGCACCGTGGCTGCCGAACCGCTTCCACGGCAAGGCAGTACAGGAGGGACAGCGCAAGTTCATGGGCACCCTGTGGAACACGTATGCGTTCTATGTACTGTATGCGAACATTGACAATTTCAATCCGACAGAGCATACACTGGATTATGAGAAGCTTCCTGTCATGGATAAATGGCTTCTGTCCAAGATGTACACGATGATTCAGACGGTGGACAGTGATCTGGGCAATTACCGCATCCCGGAGGCTGCAAGGGCTCTCCAGGAATTTGTTGATGATATGAGTAACTGGTATGTAAGAAGAAGCCGTGAGCGCTTCTGGGCGAGGGGCATGGAGCAGGATAAGGTCAATGCATATATGACACTGTATACTGCCCTTGTGAATACCTGCAAGGCTGCAGCTCCGATGATTCCGTTTATGACGGAGGACATCTACCGCAATATCGTATGCAAGGTGGATGCGTCTGCACCGGAGAGTATTCATCTGTGTGATTTCCCGACCGTCGATGCATCCCGCATTGATACGGAGCTGGAGAAGGATATGGATGAGGTTCTGAAAATTGTCGTGATGGGACGCGCATGCAGAAATACGGCAAATATCAAGAACCGTCAGCCGATCGCTCAGATGTACTTCAAGGCTCCTGCGGAGCTTCCGCAGTATTTCCTTGATATTATCAAGGATGAGCTGAATGTAAAGAATGTGGCGTTCACTGAGGATGTCAGCAGCTTTACGTCCTATACGTTCAAGCCTCAGCTCAAGACAGTGGGTCCGAAGTACGGCAAGCTGCTCGGAAAGATCCGCCAGGCACTTCCGGAGCTGGACGGCAACGCTGCCATGAAGGAGCTGAAGGAGAACGGTGCTCTGAAGCTGGATTTTGACGGCAGCGAGGTAGTCCTGACAGAAGAGGATCTTCTGATCGAAGCGGCTCAGACGGAAGGGTACGTATCTGACAGCTATGCGGATATCACAGTTGTTCTCGATACGAAGCTGACACCGGGACTGATTGAAGAGGGCTTTGTGCGTGAGCTGATCAGCAAGATCCAGACCATGCGTAAAGAAGCAGGCTTCGAGGTAATGGACAAGATCCGGGTATCTGTACAGGATAATGCGAAGATCGCGGAAATCCTGAAGAAATTCGAAGAAGAAATCTGCAGAGATACAATGGCTGATGAGGTCGTATACGATACGGTCAGCGGCTACAGCAAGGAATGGAATCTTAACGGTGAGGATGTAACGCTCGGTGTTGAGAGACTGTAGAAGGGGTATATATCAGAACTGTGATGGCATGTGCAGCTTCTGTCAGAAACTTATGGTTCTGTTTTATAAAAATCCGCGGTGCAGCCCGGCCTGGCCGGGCAGCAGCGCTTTATATAGATATACTATTTAAGAGGGAAAGGAATTAAGTATGAATAAGCTTATTGACAAGGAAGTATTCAAAGAGCGTGTGAAAGACAACGTCAGAACACTTTACCGAAAGACAATCAAGGAAGCTGACCAGCAGCAGATCTTCCAGGCTGTATCCTATGCAGTAAAGGACGAGATTATCAATAACTGGCTGGCAACACAGAAGCAGTATGAGATCGATGACCCGAAGACTGTATACTATATGTCCATGGAGTTCCTGATGGGACGTGCGCTGGGCAACAACCTGATTAACCTTACCGCTTACAAGGAAGTAAAAGAAGCCCTTGATGAGATGGGATTCGATATCAACGTGATCGAGGATCAGGAACCGGATGCAGCTCTCGGAAACGGAGGTCTCGGACGTCTGGCAGCATGTTTCCTGGATTCTCTGGCAACACTGGGCTACTCCGCATACGGATGTGGTATCCGTTACCGCTACGGTATGTTCAAGCAGAAAATTGAGAACGGCTATCAGGTAGAGGTACCGGACAACTGGCTGAAAAACGGCAATCCCTTTGAGCTTCGCCGTCCTGAGTACGCAAAAACTGTCAAATTTGGCGGATACGTGCGCGTAGAGTATGACGAGAAGAAACACAGAAACAACTTCATCCAGGAAGGATATCAGTCTGTTCTGGCAATTCCGTTCGATATGCCGATCCTTGGCTACAACAACAACGTAGTAAATACACTGCGTGTATGGGATGCTGAGGCAATCACAAACTTCCAGCTTGATTCCTTTGACAAGGGCGATTATCAGAAGGCAGTGGAGCAGGAGAACCTGGCAAAGAATATCGTTGACGTACTTTACCCGAACGATAACCACTATGCAGGTAAGGAGCTGCGTCTGAAACAGCAGTACTTCTTCATCTCCGCCAGCGTTCAGGAAGCAATCGCAAAATATAAGAGAACACACAGTGATATCCGTAAATTCCATGAGAAGGTAACCTTCCAGCTTAACGATACACATCCGACTGTAGCAATTGCAGAGCTGATGCGTATCCTTGTCGACGAGGAAGGCCTTGAGTGGGATGAGGCATGGGAAGTAACAACAAAGACATGCGCGTACACGAACCATACTATCATGGCTGAGGCTCTTGAGAAATGGCCGATCGAGCTGTTCTCCAGACTGCTTCCGCGTGTATATCAGATCATTGAGGAGATCAACCGCCGTTTCGTAAATGAAATTCAGAAGAAATATCCGGGCAATCAGGAGAAGATCCGCAAGATGGCAATTATCTATGACGGACAGGTGAAGATGGCACACCTTGCAATCGCAGCAGGCTACTCTGTAAACGGTGTTGCAAGACTGCACACGGAAATCCTGAAGAACCAGGAGCTTAAGGATTTCTATGAGATGATGCCGGAGAAGTTCAACAACAAGACAAACGGTATCACACAGAGAAGATTCCTGCTTCATGCAAACCCGCTTCTGGCTGACTGGGTGACAGATCACATCGGAGACGAGTGGATCACAGATCTTCCGCAGATCGCAAAGATGAAGATCTACGCAGACGACAAGAAGGCACAGCAGGAGTTCATGAATATCAAATATCAGAACAAGCTGCGTCTTGCTAAATATATCAAGGAGCACAACGGAATCGATGTTGACCCGCGCTCTATCTTTGATGTACAGGTCAAGAGACTGCATGAGTACAAGCGTCAGCTTCTGAATATTCTGCACGTAATGTATCTGTACAATCAGATCAAGGATCATCCGGAGATGGATTTCTATCCGAGAACATTTATTTTTGGTGCGAAGGCAGCAGCAGGATATCGTCGTGCGAAGCTGACCATCAAGCTGATCAACAGTGTGGCAGACGTTGTAAACAACGACAGATCCATCAATGGAAAACTGAAAGTCGTATTCATCGAGGATTACCGCGTATCAAACGCAGAGCTGATTTTTGCGGCAGCAGATGTTTCTGAGCAGATTTCCACAGCAAGTAAAGAGGCATCCGGTACAGGAAACATGAAGTTCATGCTGAACGGTGCTCCGACACTTGGTACGATGGACGGTGCCAACGTAGAGATTGTTGAGGAAGTGGGCGAGGAGAATGCATTTATCTTCGGTCTGTCCGCAGATGAGGTTATCAACTTTGAGAATCACGGCGGCTACCATCCGACCGACTACTTCAACAATGACCAGGATATCCGCCGCGTGCTGATGCAGCTCATCAACGGTGAATATTCTCATGGAAATATGGAAATGTTCCGTGAAATCTATGATTCCCTGCTGAATACAAACAGCAGTGACAGACCGGATACGTACTTCATTCTGGCTGACTTCAAGTCCTATGCAGCAGCTCAGAAACGTGTGGAGGAAGCTTACCGCGATGAGGAGAGATGGGCAAGAATGGCAATCCTGAATATGGCAAGCTCAGGCAAGTTCACTTCTGACCGTACGATCCAGCAGTATGTTGATGAAATCTGGCATCTGGACAAGGTTAAGGTGGAAGTGGATCCGCAGTCCTTTGACCGTCTGGACTGACAGAGACGCGAAATCCGGTTTTGCAGGAAAATGGATAAATAAAAAAATACCGTGAAGCAGACTTTCGAAGAAGAAAGCCTGTTTTGAAAGAAAAGGACAGCAGGGCTGCCGTGTACGATGTTTATTACGGACATCGATGCGCGGCAGCCTGTTTGTTACTTTCATGTACTGCTGTTTCCGGGCAGCTTTTGCTCAGGATACACAGAAATATTGTTTGAAGTTTTTCCGGGTTCTTCCAGAATTTTATCGACAAATATCCGGCAGCAGACTATAATGAGATTACATTGTGAGACAAAAAATCCGTACGGAGATTATCTGCAGAAAATTTATATGCAGTACAGAAAGAGACAATCTCCATTCCGGATACAGAAAGACCATGTAAAGGGAGGATGAGATTATGAAACTCAATGGTAAAAAGATGCGGTATGCCATTACCGTCTGCATGATGCTTTTGCTCATGCTGCTTTGCTCAGTCACTGCGTCGGCGAAGACATACAATCGGACTGTCAAGGCAAAAAAAGGTTCTGACATCACTTCTGTGCTGCAGAAGGAGCTGAACCGCGCTGCAGGAAAGAAAGGAAATGTTTACAACATAACAATCAGTCCGGGTTCCTACAAGATAAACGGGACGCTGAAAATTTACAGCAACACAAACCTGTATATGGACGGCGTTACGCTGAAGCGTGTGAAGAAAGGGACGGTTATGCTCCGCTTAGGCGGCAACAGCAGCTATAAGGGTTACAAGCAGGCGAAAAATATTACAGTCAACGGAGGCACATGGGATGGCGCAGGAAAAACAGGTGATCTGATGCGCTTCGGTCACGGACAGAATATCGCGTTCAACAATGTTACCTTAACAAACGTCAGAGAGGCGCACCACATTGAGATTGCAGCGTGCAGGGATGTTGTCTTCTCAGGATGTACTTTCTCCGATTATAAGGGTAAAAAGAAATCGAACCATGTGGAAGCGCTTCAGATTGACATTATGCGCAAGGAGCATTTCAATTATTATCCGGCCTATGATGAGACACCCTGTGTCAATGTCACAGTTACGGGCTGTACATTTAGAAATCTGCAGAGCGGTGCAGGTACACACAGCGCAGTGCTGGGGTCGTATCATAAAAACATTCAGATTGTAAATAATACATTTGAGAAGATACACGGCTATGCAGTAATAGGCATGAATTACGTTGATTCCAAAATCAATAACAATGTCATGGAGAACTGCGGTTTCGGTATTGAATTCCGCTCACTCAGCACGACCCAGTCTTCCGTATATACGCCGAAAAAAGGCAAGATGAAGCCTGTGACCAACGTAAACAGTGAGATTATCGGCAATAAAATGACAATTGTTCAGACCGGATACAAGTACCGTATTTCCGCAATCAAGCTGTACGGGAAAAAACTCAGCAAAAAGAGCGGTAAAATTCCGGCAGGAAATTACAGAATCTCCGGCATGACAATTCAGGATAACGAGATCGTGCAGAAGTGCAAGGGAGTTGCAGTAATTCTTGAGGGTGTGGACAACAGTACTGTTGTGAACAATACGGTGACGTGCGAATTTGCGGGAGCCGGATATAATATGGGCGAAGACGGCGGAAGTGCCATCCGTCTCGATAGCTGCAGTCAGAACACAGTCGGAGGCAACACGGTTGTCAACATTGCAGCTTCCAACGGAGGAAAAATGTCCGGTATCTGCATATATAAATCCTCCAGCGACAATACAGTCGAGGGCAACCGAGTGGAAAATGCAGGACAGGATGGTATTGTAATAAAGAGCTCAGATAATATTGTCCTGAATAGGAACACGGTGACGGGAAGCGGCAGGTACGGCGTATTTGCAGCCAACGCATCTACCGTGCGGGCTTCCGGCAATCAGGTAAGCGGAAGCGGCAAGTATGATGTCAATGTATGGGGCGCTACTGTCAACGGTGCGAAGGATGCGTCTCTGTTTGGCTGAGAATATCGGCTCCGCCCGGTCTGCCGGACAGTTACTTTTATTTTCATAAATACGGTATAAACTGTGCGTTTCTGGAAATCCTATCATTAATCCGGTGAGGAAATTATAGGATGAGGTGAAATGATATGGATAGAAGGGATTTAAAGAACTTTATCACGAAACGCAGCAGTATCTGGACACTCAGTCTGTGTATGACGGGAATTATTGTTCTGGGAGGCATTGCGGCAATTGACAATACACGCAGATCCGGGGAAGAGCAGACCGAAATCGAGACTGGCGATATGGCGTATCTGGATGATGACGGCAGTCAGGAGCTGTTTGATACACTCGGAGATGGAAACGGAAATATGGCGGACGAGGGACCGGCGATCAATGCAGACGGTACATCAGAGGATGGCAGCAGCGCAGACGGAAGCACGGCAGGAGTGGCTGTAAATGCAGATGGAAGCGCTGCAGGAATGGCTGTAAATGCAGACGGATCAGCTGTAAACGGAGACGGAAGTATTGCGAATACTGATGGAAGCACTGTAAATGCAGACGGAAATATTGCGAATGCAGACGGGAATATTGCAAATGCAAATGGAAGCATGGTGAATGCTGACGGAAGTATGGCAAATGCAGATGGAAGCTCAGCAGATGCAGGGCCTGGTACGGAAGAGGCGGCAGAGGCATCCTCGACAGGGCTTGTTTCTGAGCAGGCCCTGATTGATGCAGGAGTGAGCTTTACAGAAGAGCAGTCTCTCCTTTGGCCGTCAGCCGGAACGATCCTCATCGATTACAGCATGGACAGCAGCGTTTACTTTCCGACACTCGATCAGTACAAGTACAATCCGGCGCTGATTATCGGCAGTGAGACGGGAAATCAGGTGCTGGCTTCCGCAAAAGGAATTGTGGAGTCTGTGGGGATTGATGAGGAAACCGGCATGACGCTGGTGCTGAACATCGGAAACGGATACAGACTTACGTACGGACAGCTGAAAGAGCTGGCAGTATCCCAGGGAGATGTGGTGGAGTCCGGAACTGTGTTGGGCTATGTGAGTGAGCCGACGAAATATTACAGTGAAGAAGGCAGCAATCTGTACTTTAAGATGACGCAGAACGGACAGGCAGTGGATCCTGTGCTGTACCTCGAGTAGGAACGATTCGTGAAAACAGGCACAGGACGGGAAAAACGGAATATAATAAAGTAACTAAATATAGAACTGGCAGCGGGCATTTTACAGGTAATGCATTATTTTGGTGAAGTACATTTGGGCGTCTGCTGCTTTAAATACAGGGGATGGGCGACCATCCCTTTACATACAGGTGTGTAACGCATGAAAAATGATCAGAATGAAAATGATCTGAATAAAAATGAACAGAAAGTAAGGAATTATACGTATATTCTGCGCTGCAGTGACAATACGCTCTATACAGGCTGGACAAATCATCTGGAGGAGCGTATCAAAACACATAATGCGGGTCATGGAGCAAAATACACCAGGAGTCGCCTTCCTGTGGAACTGGTCTATTCCGAGACATTTGAGACAAAGCAGGAGGCGATGAGGCGTGAGGCACAGATCAAGCGTATGACCAGGAAAGAGAAGGAGAAATTGTGCGGGATGAATTTTTTATAATATTGTAGATTTTTCAAAAATGTACTATGATAAAAGAGAAATACCAAAATAATTTGGTTTTATGAACAAATTTGGAAAAAGAGAGCAGCAGAGCTATGAAAGGTTTTCAGAAAGAAATTGTCCGCACAAGTGTCAATATGGCGTGGCCGGCGGTTATAGAGTCTTTTTTTGTGGCGTTCGCAGGGCTTGTGGATTCGCTTATGGTCAGTTCCATGGGGGCATCGGCAGTGGCAGCCGTCGGACTGACGACACAGCCGAAATTCATGGGACTTGCTTTGTTTTTTGCATTGAATGTTGCCATTTCCGCGCTGGTTGCGAGGCGGAGAGGAGAACGCAGACAGGAGGATGCCAACCGTATTCTGTGCACGGCAGTCGTGTTTATTGTGATTGCGGCGGTGGTGCTGAGCACGCTGCTGGTATTTCTGGCAGATGATATTATCAGACTGTGCGGTTCCACGGAGGAAACTCACCAGGGGGCTGTCTGGTATTATCAGATCATCATGGGAGGCATGATTTTCAACTGTATTCAGATGGGTATCAACTCTGCGCAGCGCGGGGCAGGAAATACAAAAATTACGATGCGTACCAATGTGACATCGAACACCATCAATATCATAGCCAATTATCTGCTGATAAACGGCCATTTCGGTTTCCCGGCGATGGGAATCCGCGGGGCAGCTCTGGCGACGGTGCTGGGAACTGTGGTTGCGGCTGTTATGAGCGTACTTTCCCTGATGAAAAAGGACGGATTTGTGAGTATTCCGTTTATTATCAGCCGGAAAGTGAAGCCATCCTTTGACGCGTTTGTCAGTCTGCTCAGAGTGGCATACAGTGTATTTTTTGAGCAGATCCTGATGCGTATCGGTTTTATGATGACGGCAATTATGGCAGCCAATCAGGGAACGGACGCGATGGCAGCCCATCAGGTCGGTATGAATATCATGGGACTGTCATTTTCCTTCGGTGATGGCCTGCAGGCAACGGCGGTCGCTCTGATCGGACGCAGTCTCGGAGAAAAGAATGAGGAGCTGGCCAGGGAATACGGGCGGACCTGCAAGATGATCGGTGCGATCATAGCTGTCTGTCTCGTTGTAATTTACTTTATCGGCGCCCGTCCTTTTATGAGCCTGTATTTTAAGGAAGAGCACATAGTGGAAATCGGTGTCAGCATTATGCACGTGATTATCTTTGTCGTCGTATTTCAGATTCTGCAGGTCATCAATATGGGATGTCTGCGCGGTGCCGGTGATACACTGTATACGGCTGTCGCTTCTGCAGTCAGCGTAACGCTGATCCGTACGGCAGTTTCCTGGTTTGGCGGATACGTTCTTGGCTGGGGGATCATCGGTATCTGGCTGGGTGTGCTCGGCGATCAGGTGTCAAGGTATCTGTTTGCTTCGATCCGGTTCAGGGCAGGAAAATGGACGAAGATTAAGATATAATTTTGAAAGGATAAGAATATGAAACCAATAAATGAATTTTCAAGAATTTCATTTGGAGTGTACCCGACACCTCTGTACAGACTGAACCAGATCAGTGAGAAGTACGGAAAAAATATCTGGATTAAAAGAGATGACCTGTGCGGGGTGGCGCTTGGCGGCAACAAGGTCCGCAAGCTGGAGTTTCTTCTCGCAGATGCCAGAAATCAGGGAGCAGATACTGTCTTTACGACAGGCGGTGCCCAGTCCAATCATGCCATGCTTACCGCGGCCTGCGCAGCAAGACTGGGAATGAAATGTTACCTCCTTCTGAAAAAACGGGGGATCACCGATTATAAAGGAAATCTTATCCTTGATGATATTTACGGAGCAGAGGTGCGTTTCATTGACACAGACTCGTACGATGACATTTACAGAGAAATGCACCGTATAGGAGAAGACCTGGAAAAGGAAGGACACAAATGCTACTACATACCGTGCGGCGGTTCCAATGCTCTGGGTTCTGTAGGGTATGCCAATGCAGTGAAGGAGCTGTCAGAGCAGATCCGGGATGTCACCACAGATGAAGGAGAGAAGCTGAAAATAGATGCCGTGGTATCGGCCACCGGATCAGGCGGCACAACGGCCGGACTGCTGCTTGGGACGAGGATGTATCTGCCCGAAGCGAAGCTGTTCGGCATTGCCGTAGACACAGACCCCTTTGAAGAAATAGTACCGGAGATTGCATGCCAGGGTGCGGCGTTGATGGAGACATCTCTGGAAGAACTGGACTGTGGCGAACATCTGCCGGATCACTTTGAAATGTTTCATCACTGGGGAGCGGGTTACGCGATCCCGGGAGCGCAGGATACACCGTATATTCATGAGCTGGCAAGAATGGAAGGCATTCTGCTTGATCCTGTATACACAGGGAAAGCGTGGGCCGGATTTCTGGAGAAGCTGAAGGAAGGATACTTTGACTCTTTTGAGAATATTGTCTTCGTGCATACGGGAGGGGCAGCGGCGCTCTTTGCCATGAGGCTTCCGGAGAAATAGGCGATATTATTTTTTCATGTAGTCGTAAGCAAAAGCGAGCTCTGCATCGCTTATCATGTATTTTTTGTCATGAAAATCATTTTTCATTCCAAGCAGACGGTTTTTGGAGTCTCCCATAGGATGATAAGGAAGAAAATCGACTCTGCTGCAATGGATCAGGGACTGGCTGAGCGCTCGGATTTTTTCCAGATGCTCTGGATTGTAGTTAATATTTTTCAGCAGTATGCATCTTAAAATAATTGTCACATCAAAGCGATCAGCCTGTCTCAGATTAGAAAGAATCTTCCGGTTGGAAACGCCGGTATTTGCTGTATGACGGAGGTCATCGCTGTCTTTAAAATCCCATAACAATACATCGGTATACCGACATAGTTCGGAAATATAAGATTCATCAAAATAACCGCTGGTTTCTATCGCTGTCGAGATTCCGGCCTGTTTTGCTTCCCGAAGCAGAGCAAGCGCTGCCTCCGGCTGTCCCATGGGTTCTCCGCCTGATAAAGTCATGCCTCCGATTTTTCCGTAAAAGGCCATATCTTTATATACTTCTTTCAGAATATCCGATGTTTTCATCAGAGAAGAAACCGGAGACAGGGCACCTGTGGAGCAATGAATGGTACACTGACCGCATGCGGTGCATACTTTTCGGAAATAAAGATGATCAGGGGCAAATGTATGAGCGCCGTTGATGCAGCTGCCGCATGCACCGCACCGGATACATTTTTTTTCATCATAATAAATCTGTGGACGGGAAATCTGTGTTTCCGGATTGTGGCACCATCTGCAGCGAAGGGGACAGCCGGCAAAAAAGACGACTGTCCGGATTCCGGGGCCATCATGCATGCAAAATCGCTGAATATTGGTGACACGGGCTTCCATTATGCACTTACCTCCTGGATAATCATATCCTGCCATTCTTTATTGAGGGTGACGAACCGGGCATTCCAGCCGGATACCCGCACGGAAAGCGTCTGATAATTTTCAGGATGCTGTTGAGCGTCCAGAAGAATTTTGGCGTTAGCCACATTTATCTGCATAAAACAGCCTCCGAGAGCTGCAAATCCCCGGATCAGGCAGACAATCGTCCCGATTCCGTCTTCTCCCTTCACATCAGATGGAAGCAGATGAATATCAAGAGCGGCTCCGGTCACCTGTTTTGAGAGGTCTGCCTTACAGTAGGATTTGATAATAGCTGTAGCTCCGAGTTTGTCCGTTCCCGGAGTCGGTGACATGTTTCCGGCCAGAACGGCTCCCTGTTTTTTGCCGTATGGCGTGGCAAATCTGTGAGAAGCCCATTCCAGCTGCCGTCCGAAGGTGCTGACTCCACAGGGAAACAGAATCGGACAGCGACCATCCAGAGTACTGCACTTATCGGCAAAATCGTCCAGAAGCTTTGCAACGAGAAAATCAACTTCGTCATTGTCATTACCGTAATAACAATAATGTTCTTCGGCATATCGGCGCAGTGCTTCATTCCCCTCCCAGTTGTCTTTCAGAAGACGCATCAGGTCTGTGAAGGAGATAAGCTGATCATCAAACACCAGTTTTTTTATGGCATACAGGCTGTTGACAGTGTCCGGAAGTCCACCGATATGTGGAGAGCAGACCGTATATACAGGACCTCCTTCATAATAGGAGAGACCCTTCTCAATGCAGTTATCTTCAAAAAGAGAAATAACAGTACATGGAGTCAGAGATTTCCATGTCCAGTTTCCGGAACCATCCCCCTTTTTTTCCAGATCTCTTGTAATACGATTTTTATAAATAAGTTCCACCTGATCTGTGAGATCGGAAAGATACCGATCGTAAAGCTCCTGAAAGTGTGTAAAATTCTGATCCGTGGAATATTCTTTCAGGGTAGTGCGCTGCAGAATGGCAAGAGAATCGAAGAAAACGTAGCTGAAATTTGTTTTCCCCGGAATCTGCATTTCCCAGCAGCCGTCATTTGCAAAATTGCGTGCTTCAGAGAGCGGATAACCGTATTCTGTCAGTGCGTTCACAATCAGATCTTCATTATATACGGCAATGACACCATCGCCGTGGCGTATTACTTCGGCTGCACGGCGCAGAAGCTGTTCGTCTGTATTGCTGTTAATGCGGATTGTGGTCGGAAAATCGCTGATCCCCAGTTCCTCGATAATATCCAGAACCAGATAAGTCACTTCATTGGTGACTTCTTTTCCGTTTTCATCAATTCCGGCAAGGACAAGGTTCTGGTAATGCTGTGCGTCACCGCTTCCGTAATCGCCGCCGCTTACCCATTCGCAGCCTTTGATGAAGAAATGGGCCAGAATTTCTCTGGCTTCGTCCAGCGTAAGTGTTCCGTCCTCCAGATCTTTTTTCAGATAATCACCCAGCATCCAGTCAATACGCCCGATTCCGGGCCAGTTGCCGCATAATCTTGTAAAAGCGAAGACGGACCAGATGCTCTGAACGGCTTCATGGAAATTCCGGGGAGGTTCAAAGGGAACTCTGCACAGATTTCTGTAATTGATTTCATATTCCGGCAAATCTTTCAGGGCGTTCAGATAACGATTCTGCCATATCTGAAAACAGTCCATGCAGTGCAGTGCACTTTTGAGGAAACGCAGTTTTCTGCCGTCCGAATGTCTCTGCATGGAAAGAAGAATATTCTGACGAATACCGTTACAGCCTGTTTTTAAGACGGAAGGAAAGTCGATCGTCAGGTGACTGACACCGTCACAGATTACTTTTCCGTCAATGGTCGCGGGAACCCGCTCATATATGGCATGTCCCAGCGTAGCGGCACCGCTGATCCGTTCATTCCCGCAGATGCGTACCGGCGCTTTTGACGCAATTTCAGCTATTGCGAGATCATACTGATCGAGAAGAGGCATGTCGGAGATGCCCTCTATATGATCCAGAGATACCGCCATGTTTTTTCTTGTATCCAGTCCATATTTATGATTAAGAGAATCGTACGCAAATTGTCTTGTTGCACTGCTGAGACGAACCGGACGAGGCTCGCGGCAGGATGTGTAAAACTCCATAAAGTCACCCCTTTCAGATTTCAAAAAAAGTTGAACTTAAATAATTAACGGGACTCCACTTCCCGTATCAGTTCTTTTATTGCATCGAGAACAGCTCTTTCGGATAACTCACTGCATTCCGGCAGACCGTACCAGTGAGCCGCACCGGAGATTTCATAACCGCCTACTGCAAATTCTTCCTGGGGTGCCAGATAACCATTTACAGAATTGGCACAGCTCACGACATATATATTTTCCGCTGTATATCCCAGAGAGAGAAGAAAATTTTCGATTTTGTTCCCGGTATTTGTAAATGTCTCAAAAGGTATGAAAACAAAAATAATACGCTTCCCAATAGAAAACACCTGAATGGGGACGCAAAGCCCGGAAGCTTCGTTTTGTCTGACCTTCTCGTATATATGGCGATGCCATTCCAGTTCACGAAGGGCATAATGCTTTTCCAGGGACCATGCAAGCTCCGTGTATTTTTTCAGATGCTTCTGAAAAGATTTTTTCGCATCTTCAGGCGATGGAAAGTGTTTCATGGGAATAACAGCAGATTTATATGCGCTTTGTATAAAGTCTGCGGACCAACTGCAGTCTCCTGATTTCTGAACAGCGTTAAGCACACCGTCTGAGAGTTCATTTCCGACTGTTTCCATGCCTTCCCAGCTTCCCATGAGCTCAGGAAGAGGGTTGATGTCTGCGGATCTTCCAAGAAGGAAGAGGAAAGGAACGCCGTATTCCTCCAGCGCCCGACGTGTCAGCACATGAGGATAATCGGCTGTCATTGACTGAGAAGTATTGATAACCGGATGGCAGCAGGCGTTGGAGATCACACCGCGCACAAGTCCGTCTGTCCCGGTAAAAACAGATACTCTGATTCTGCGGTCGATAAAAGGACGGTCACGGCGGTTCAGAGAAGATAGAATTTCACTGTCCGCAATGGCGGAGGAACAGTGGCATTCACACAGATTGTCCAGCGCTTCTGAAATTGTTCTGCCGCAGATTTCCGCCGTATGACACCAGTAATCATAGTTGACCGGAAGCCCGTCAATCATTCCGCCTGCCGGTCCGGAATGTGAATGAATTCCGCAGACTGCGGTCTGTGATTTATCCAGTCCTGTCATTGCTTCGATGTAATCCGTGATCAGCGTATAGATTTCACTGCTGACTCCCAGGGTGTCCAGAACAATAATAGCAAAACGTCTCCCGTCTGCAGTTTCAAAAACGGCAGCTTTTGCGTACAGATCATCATGTACGTCCGAAGCCGGAGACATGCGATGGCCATATCCATCCATAAAAATGCCTTCGCCGAGAGGCGTGATGATGTTTTGAGAAAAACCACATCGTATCATATTTATACATTCACTCCTTTTTATTCTGAGATGTCATTTCCCGCAATTTCATTGGTGAAAATCCATATAATGATTTAAAGCGTCTCCATAAATACCCTGTATCAGAGTAACCTGTTTCAGATGCAATCTCGCTGATATTTTTATCTGTAGTAAGCAGCAGTAAGTACACTTTTGAAAGGCGGTATTCGTTCAGATATTCGATCACGGTCTTTCCTGTGATTTTTTTAAAAACACGGCACAGATGAGCACTGCTGATACAGCACGAAGCCGCAAGATCATTCAGCAAGATTTTTTTGCCGTAATTCTCTGCAATATAGGAAAAGACAGGTGCAATCAGGTCGTAATTTGCTTTTTCTGAAATCACTTTTTCAAAACGGTTTACAGAATTCAGCTCATTGCGGAAAAGCTCTGCCAGAAGACAGAGAAAATATCCTTTTGCAGCTACTTCATAGGCATATTTCTGCTCTCTGCATTCTGTAATCAGTTCTTGTAATATGATTCGTACCCGTTCATTATTTCTGATCAGATTGTTAAATTTCAGCTGCCGTCCGTTCATGGGCATTGTATATTTCAGACCGCAGATGTCAGGGATTCCGTTGTCATAAAATTTTGAATCGATCATAATACAGTGATAGGAGGGGGATCCGGAATGAAAATTGACCGCATGTGCTTCGCAGGGATTCACGATTACAATATCCCCGCTGTTACACAGATAGCGCCGATATCCGCAGTCTACCCGGATTTTTCCCTGCAGGACATAGAGAATTTCGAGCTGCTCATGCCAGGTGCCTCCGGATTTTTCACCGGAGTTCTGAAGTCTGTCAGGATGACAATCCCACAGAATACGTATTGGAAAAAGTTCATTGGAAAAGGGTATTTTTTCATACTGATTGCTGTCGGACATTCTTTCTCACCTTTCTTTGCAGCTATTATATCTCCGGTATGATGTTTTCGCAATCTGCACCGGTAAAAATACAGATCAAAAATGTCCATATTTCAATCAGGATATACCATGGACATAAATGCAAACTGTATTTAAGCTAAATATATATTGTCGTTTTGAGGAAGGTGTCTATGAGCAGAATTGTTTATATCGGAGTTGACGGAGGAGGAACAAAAACATCCCTTTGTGCTGCGGATTCCGGCGGAAGGATATTCTCCGCATGTGAGGGTTTTGGCATGAATTATAATTTTGTCGGAGTAAAAAAGGCTGCCGCGGATTTCCTGGAAACTGTCGGTAAACTTTCTCTGACAGAAGAATGTAAAATTGCAGGTATTGCAATAGGTGATCCTTCTGTGGATGATCTGGTGCCATCTCCGATGACAGAAGAATTTGTCGCCTGTGTGAAAACGGGTCTGCATCTGGAGACACAATGCCCGGTTTATCTGAAAAGCGATGCGTTTATGGCACTTTATGGGATGACAGGCGGAGCACCAGGTGCACTGATGATCAGCGGCACCGGTTCAATGGGGATTGCAGTGGACAGGAGAGGTGCGATTCATATTACCGGAGGCTGGGGAAGACTGACAGAAGATGAAGGGAGCGGTTACTATATCGCAGTGAACGGGATAAAGGCAGCGCTTCGGTGTTATGACGGGACTGGGCCGGAAACTGTTCTGCTGGAGAAGTTCCGTAAATATTTTGGAACAGATAATCCAAGAAAGTTTATTGCCGCGTATTATGCAGGCTGTGGAAGTTTTCCGGAAATTTTCGGATTTTCAAAGGAAGTGGGAGATGCTGCGGAAAATGACAGGGAAGCAGAAAAAATTGTTCATGCATGTGCGGATATATTGATTGCAGGGATGGGTGCACTGCTGAAAAAAGCAGATCTCAGTCAGTGTACTGCAGGAATTTACGGCAGTGTGCTTCTCCATAATACTCAGATCAGGAACAGGTTCAAAGAAGGTATTCTGAAAAAGTATCCGGATGTGAAGATAGAAGTTCCTTCTGTGAAGCCGGAGATGGCAGCATTGAAGTATATGTTTGACAGGGAGAGAAAAAGATGACGGCAGGGGAAAAATATTTTGAAGAACTGAAAATTATACTGGAAAAAATATGTCATACGCAGATGGACGCAATTGAAAAGGCCGCTGCAGTTTGCGCAAAAGTCATTAAAAATCACGGAATTCTTTATACCTTTGGAACAGGACATTCTCATTTGCTGGCGGAAGAAATGTTTTACCGTGCCGGGGGACTTGCGGCAGTCTGTCCTGTTCTTGAAGAGCCGCTGATGCTTACCCATGCGGCAAGGAGCAGTCAGATGGAACGGCTGTCAGGCTATGCAAAGCTTCTTCTGGATGAAGTGGCACCGCTTCCGGAAAGCGCCATGCTGATTTTTTCTAATTCAGGGCGTAATACAGTTGTTATTGAAATGGCTGTGGAAGCAAAAAAACGTGGTCTTCCTGTAATCTGTATTACAAATATGGAGCATTCTGTACAGGCGGAATCCAGACATCCATCAGGAAAAAAGTTATATGAGTTATGTGATGTTGTAATTGACAACTGCGGATGTACCGGCGATGCATGCATTGAAATTTATGGGAAAAAATCGGGAGCAACTTCTACCGCAGCAGGAGCAGCTATTTTACAGGCAATTACATGCAGGACGGTGGAACTGTGCGGCGGATGTGCAGAAGTATTCAGCAGTGCAAATATTGATGAGGGTGAGCAGATGAATGAAGCTTATATCAACAAATACAGAGGCATTATAAAGCCACTTTAACAGAATCAGTCAGAGATGTGGATTGTAAAAATATCCGTTTGAAAAAAAGGGAGGAGTTGATGTACAATGGCTGAGTTGGCAGTTCTGGGCGGTGTACCTGTACGCACCGCTTCGCCCGGAGCATGGCCCCATGCTTCAAAAAAGGATGAAATTGCTTTGCTTCATGCTGACGCAAGAATGAAAAACGGACGTGAATGCAGGCGTTTTGCAGAGCGCTTTGCACAGATGTGCGATACGAAGTACTGCATTCCGGTTGCCAACGGTACAGTGAGTATTGAACTCATTTTAAGAGGACTTGGCATAGGATACGGAGATGAAGTTATTCTTCCCGCGTATACTTTTATTGCAACCATGTCTTCTGTCATTTTTGCGGGTGCAGTACCTGTTTTTGCGGATATCGAACCGGGGACGTATAATATCAGTGCTGAAAGTATAGAGAAAAAGATAACAGGCCGTACAAAGGCGATTCTCGCAGTGGCAGTCGGAGGCCGTCCATGTGATTTTGATAAGCTGGAAGCGGTGGCGGAAAAATACGGTATTTATCTGGTTGTCGATGCAGCACAGGCAGTCGGAGCAGAATTCAGAAACCTATCTGTCGGCAAATATGGAATAGCTGCTTCTTTCTCCTGCCAGAATTCTAAAAATCTGACTTGCGGAGAAGGAGGGATTATTACTACTGATAATCAGGAGCTGTATGAGAGAATATGTTCTCTCGCCGGGATCAGGCCTTCAGACAGCTGTATCCGGATGGACCATGGACTGACAGAAATGCAGGCGGCCCTTTTAAACAGCCAGATGGACAAGCTGCAGGGAGAAATTGAGACCCGCAGTGAGAATGCAGCATATTTTGAAAAGAGAATTGACGGGAACCCATTATTGCTGCCCATGGATAATGATCCCCGCATTCAGGTGAATGCCCATCACGTTCATCTGATGCGGGTAAATTATGAACTGCTCAGAGCGTATGGTCTGACAAGGGACGATTTTACAGCGGCACTCAATGCCGAGGGCTTTTTGCTTACCGCCGGGTATCAGCCCCTGTATTCTTTTCCGTGTGCACAGTCTCCGCAGATAAAACATGCAGTCGGACGGGAGATCGACATTGCTCCGTTACCGGTATGTGAAAGGGCAGGATATCTGGAAGGAACATGGATGTATCATGCAATTCTTCTGGGAACGAGGCAGGATATGGATGATATTTCGGATGCTGTCTGGAAAGTCTGTGAAAATATTGAAGAGCTGCGGAAAAATGCGAGGTGATCAGTTTGAATACAGAATATATGAAACAATCTTTATACGGTGGTGTATGGGGAACTGCAGGGCAGAGATTTACAGAGGCATCAGACATGATGAGAAGACGATGCAACGGAAGCTACGGCGTTTTAATGCATTCAAAAGAGGCTGCTTACGAAACGGTCTTGCGTTCGCTGAATCTCGGATATGGGGACTGTTTGCTGTGCGCTGCATATTCTGACAGAATGGATTCAGAAATTGCAGCTGCAGTTGGAATAACGCCTTTTTTTGCAGATATTGAAAAAGAAACACTTGCCATTTCCGCCAGGATGTTGGAAACTGTATTTAGCAGATATTCGGAGGTCAGGGCGATTACACTGGATTATCAGAAGAATGTTGAGCTTTCATTCATCAAAGACATCTGCAGAAAAAATAACTGTCCTCTGATTATTAATGCAGGGACGGCCCTCGATGCAGTATTTGAGTTTGAGGGGATTTATGCTGTTGTCTTTGATCTTGGAGTCTGCGGTGCGGCTGTTACAGGAACAGAAGAAAACTATGAATCTGTTTTTGCATGGCACCATTGTGGACATGCTCCCGGAACAGGTTCATCCATCAGCTTCGACAGGATCGCAGGCGGAGATATGAGAGTGAGCGAATGGCAGGCGATCGAGGCTATGGAAATTCTGGAAGAGCAGCATCCTGTGACAGAAATTACTGAGCGGGGATATATAGCCGCATGGGAAAATCCTGTATTCCGGACAGAGTATTTCCGAAAGATAACGGGATCTGACGGAGAATACAGAGCGGAGGATTATCCAAATGCCAGAGCATTGACGGAAACAAAAAGAAGATAAGACGATTTTATAAAGTGGGGGTTTTATAAAATGAAGTGCTATAGGAAGGATTATCCAAGACCGCAGTTTGTGCGGCAGGAATGGGAAAATCTGAATGGAGTATGGGATTTCTGCTTTGATGACAGAAATGAAGGGGAATCGGAGAAGTGGTATCAGAATTTTAAAAGTGATTTGAAGATTCAGGTTCCCTTTACATATGAAACAAAACTCAGCGGAATACAGGACGATACACGCCATGATAACATCTGGTATCGCAGGTACATACATGCAGATGGTTCCAGATTAAGTGAAAATAATTATATTCTCCATTTTGAGGGCTGTGATTTTGTGACAAAAATCTGGGTAAACGGACTGTATGCGGGATGTCACAGAGGCGGATATGCAAGATTTTCTCTGGATATTTCCGATTACGTGCGGGATGGAGAAAACGAACTGGTGGTAAAGGCAGAGGATTCTTTTGATATGCAGCAGCCGCGGGGAAAACAGAGGTGGATCAATAAAAATTTTGCCTGCTTTTACAGCCATACAACAGGCATCTGGAAAACTGTATGGACAGAATACGTCCCGAAGGTCCGACTGGAGTATGTTAAGATGACCCCGAATCTGGAGGACTGCTGTCTTGAACTGGAATTTGACATCCATGCTCCGGAGAGCAGTCTGGGAGAGGAACTGATGGCAGAGACTGTTGTCTCATACCGGGGAGAAATAATCAACAAAGTATATACGGCAATGGTAACATCCCATGTGCAGTCACGTGTGGATATGTTTGCAAGAAAACAGGGAGATTTTGCATGGGGATTAAAAAAATGGACTCCGGAAAATCCTGAATTATATGACATAGAATTCAGACTTGTGGAAAATGGTGCAGTTCTGGACGAGGTTGAGTCATACTTTGCCATGAGGGAAGTCCGTATCGACGGTACAAATATTCTGCTGAACGGAGTTCCGCTGTACCAGCGTCTTGTTCTGGATCAGGGATACTGGAAGGATTCTTACCTGACACCGCCGGATGAGGATGCGCTGATTACTGATATTGAGAAGATTCGTACGCTGGGATTTAACGGTGTGCGGAAGCATCAGAAAACAGAGGATGAGCGTTTTCTGTACTGGTGTGATGTAAAAGGACTTCTTGTCTGGAGCGAGGCTCCGGCAGCATATCAGTACTCAGATTATGCGGTGGCGGAATTTACGAGGGAGTGGCTTGAGATTGTAAAACAGAATTACAATCACCCATGTATTATCACATGGACACCGTTCAATGAGTCGTGGGGAGTCAGCCAGATTAAGACAAAACGCAGCCAGCAGCATTTTACAGAGGCAATCTATCATCTGACAAAAAGTATGGATCCGTATCGGCCGGTGATTGCAAATGATGGATGGGAGCATACAGTAACGGATATTTTCACTGTACACGATTATGAGGAACAGGGGGAGCTTCTGAGAACACGTTATCAGAAATACAGAGAAGAAATTCTGAGTTCCGAAATTTATTACAACAGGGATACGGCTTCTTTTGCTGACGGGTATAAGTATCAGGGACAGCCGGTGATTGTCAGTGAGTACGGAGGAATCTCATTCTGTGATGATAAGGGCTTTGGTTATGGAAATAAGGTGCAGACAGAGGCGGATTTTCTGAAACGGTTTGAAGCTGTGACAACAGCAATCAGGGAGATTCCCTATATTTGCGGCTACTGTTATACTCAACTCTCAGATGTTCAGCATGAAACGAATGGTCTGATGGATATGGAGCGAAATTTTAAGGTTGATCCGGAAGCAATCCGGAGAATTAATAAACGAAGAGTAGGATGCGTACGATAGATACGCAAAAGGCGACAGCTATGAAACTGTTGAATCAGCAAATTATTAAAAATAATAATTTAAAAAAAATATATAATCTGATCTATCAGGAGCCTGGAATTTCCCGGGCCAGACTGGCTAAACTGTCCGGACTGAGCAAGCCTACAGTTTCCACACTGACAGATGAACTGATAAAAAAAGGATTCATTCATGATACAGGGATTACGGCAGATACTTCTTCTGTCGGACGTAAGCCGAACGGGCTGCATCTTCTTTCCAACAGGCATTTTGTTGCAGTCATCAGCTGGAGTAAAGACGGAGTTTTTGCCAGACTGATCGATGTATGCGGCGGCTCTGCAAAGGAGGTCAGCAGTAAGCTGTCAGGGTCTGATACGTACGTTTCGGTTTCGAGGCAGCTTTTTGACAGAATGAGAGAGGGAATGGAAGCGGAACAGCTTCTTGGTGTCTGTGTGATAGTTCCTGCAATGATTGATACGGATTGCAGAGAGATTTATGCCGTAACTCTGGACCAGGCACACATTGGAGAGCATCCTCTCCTGAAATCACTTCAGGATATCTTTTCTGATGTTCCCGCAGCTATTTTTAATGACACGGCATGTGCAGGCTATGCGGAGAAGGTATTTGCCGGAATTTCACAGTCAGATTTCGCATATATTAATTTTCAGCATGGAATAGGTGCGGCGCTGTTCATTCAGAACAGGCTGCTGGGAAATGCGACGGCTTCGTATACACAGTTTGGGCATTATTCTGTGGATCCTGACGGTATACAGTGTTCATGCGGAAACAGGGGCTGTCTGGAGCTGGTAATCAGTGAGGATGCGCTGAAAAAGAGAATTTCTGAGACAGGAAAAAAATCTCTTCTGGAAGAATATGAAGAGATAACGTATGCAGATCTCAGTTCTGCCGCGCTGTGCGGAGATACGGCCGCACAGCAGGTAATCTGCGATATGGCAAAGGATTTCTCACTGGCGATCAGCAATCTGGCGTGTATTGTTCGCCCCAGACTGGTTGTGATAGGCGGAAAGGGCAAAGAACTCGGCCCGTTATTTCTCGAGGAAATTATACGGAATCTGAAACACAGCGGCTTTCGGCATATGCTGGATTCCATGCAGATTCGTTACAGCTTTCTGGATTCCACTGCCTATTTTGCAGGCGGAATGAAATTTTTCTTCGATATTTATTATGATTTTACGCAGGATCTGACAGGACAGTTCTTTGTCGGGTAAGACGAAAAAAGGATGGCGAATTTCTGACGGATGCGGAACTTTATCCGGGAATATCAAGATACTATCTTGGAAATATTTGAAAACACAGATATTTCTGAGATAGTATTTTTTGAATTGATTAGATTTCAAAAAATAACAATTTAATTGACATAAGTCAGAAAATAGGCTATACTTATTTCGACAGTTAAAGAAAACAAATGGAAAAATTATTTTTTGTTCATATAGTTAAGTCATCAAACAAACTATGCGCTTTTATCAACTATCACGTTTTATTTTATAAAAAGCTGCAGAGCAGGACTTACATTTATTTTTTGCTCAAATAGTAAAGTCACCAAACAAATTGGAGGAGCAGTGTATGACAAGACGGGAGAGGCTGATTGCCACTTTGCGGGGGGAACAGACAGATCGTCCTGCAGTATGTTTTTATGAAATAGATGGATTTGCGCAGAATGAATATGATCCGGATCCGTTTAATATTTATAAGGATCCATCGTGGAAACCGCTTCTGACACTGGCAAGAGAAAAATCGGATCGGATTGTTACGTACAGCGTTCCTTTCGTACATGGTGTGTCTGAAATGGATAAAAGGACGAAAGTGACAGGATATTATGACGAGAAAGGCCGCAGACATACAGAAACGGAAATACAGCTGGAGAAGTGTGTTCTGCATAAGCATGAAAGCAGAGAGGCGGATATTGATACAGACTGGACTATTGAGCATTTGATTAAGGATGAGGAAGAGCTGGAGGAATGGATCCGGCTGCCGGATGAAGAGATCGGCTTTCCGGATTACAGAAGAGTATACGAAGCGGAAAAAAAGCTGGGTGATTCAGGAATAGTCATGCTGGATACGGGAGATGCGGTATGCGTCCTGGCTGATCTGCTCGGCATGGAAAATTTCATGATATTTGCAATGACAGAACCGGATCTGACAGGGCGTGCGCTGGATAAAATACATCGTGTCCTTGTGGAAAAGGTGAGCAGAATTGCAGAGGATATGCCGGGATATCTATGGAGAATCTGTGGACCGGAATATGCATGTGCGCCATATCTCCCGCCTGAGCTTTACAGAAAATATATTCTGGAGTATGACAGAGAGCTGGTTGATATCATACATGAAAAACAGGGTTATGTGAGGATTCACCAGCATGGAAGACAACGAGATATTCTGGACTATACGGCAGCGACGGGATGTGATGCAATTGATCCTATAGAGCCGATTCCTCACGGGGATATCTCTTTGTTGGATGTAAGAAAAAAATATGGAAAAGATATGGTCCTTTTTGGAAATATTGAGATCTGTGATATAGAAAATCTTTCTCAGCATGAATTCAGAAAAACCGTGGAACAGGCAGTGGAAGAAGGAACCTTCGGAGACGGGAGAGGCTTTGTGCTGATGCCGACAGCCTGCCCGCTGGGAAGAAAACTCTCTGAGAATACTTACAATAACTATAAACAGATGGTTGAAATCGTGGAAAAAACAGCAAAGTAAAAAATATATTTCAGGAGGTGTTGTTGTGAAAATTGGATTCATAGGATGCGGCGGAATGGGTACAACTCACTATCTGTCGTTAAAGGTATTAGCTTCAGAAATGGATCTGGAGGTTACTGCCATTGCGGACAGCAGAGAAGAATTTCTGGATAAAGCTGCAGTATATTTTCCGAATGCCGCAAAATATGATAATGGCATGGAACTGATTGAAAAGGAAGAACTGGATGTTGTACATATCTGTCTGCCAAGTTATCTGCATGTGAGTCATGCTGTGGCGGCTATGGAAAAGGGATGCCACGTATTTGTGGAAAAACCGGTCTGCCTGACATCGGAGGAGGCATCACTTATTCTGGAAACGCAGAAACGTACCGGGATGCAGGTGATGGTGGGACATGTGGTGCGTTTTATGGAAGAATACCGGTACCTCAAGCAGGTGTATGAAAGCAGGGAGCTCGGTGAACTGAAGTCGATTATCATGCAGCGTATCAGCGGCGACGTGGTCTGGGGATTTAAGGACTGGTTCCATAACGAAAAAAGAAGTGGTTCTGTAGTGCTTGATCTTCATATTCATGATCTGGATTTCCTGCGTTATATGCTGGGTGAGCCGGACAGTATTGATGTTAAGGCGACTTCTTTTGAATCCGGTATGATTAACCAAATTATTGCAGACTACAGATTTGGAAACGTTTTTGCAGTGGCAGAAGGAGTCTGGGATGTGTCTCCTGCACTGAAATTTGAAGCAGGCTTCCGGGCTCATTTTGAAAAGGGAACAGTTATCTTCAATAACAGAAAAAATCCTAAGATAACTGTTTATAAGGCTGACGGAACTGAAATAATACCGGAGATTGACACAGAGCCGGATGAAAACCGTACTGAGGATGGAATCATAATTTCTGAACTTGGAGCATATTATTCAGAGAATAAATATTTCTTTGAATGCCTGCGTGACGGGAAGCCGGTTGAGACTGCTCCGCTGAGTGAAGGTGTAAAATCCGTGGAGCTGGCTTTGAAGGAATGGGAGGCTGCAAAAGCCTTTATTGAAAAGAAACGGTAAATCTTATTGAGAATGTATTGTCGTGGCGGCGATATATAATAAAGCAAAAATTAAGGAGGAAAAAATTATGGCAAAGAAAAAAATGGCACTTCTTTTATCCGCAGTGATGGCTGCATCCCTGATGTCTGCGGCTGTAGTCAGCGCAGATGATGATGTCGTAATCAGTTCGTTCGATGCACATGGATATGCAATCGAGGAATACGATGCAATGGTTGCAGGTTTCACAGAAGAAACCGGAATTAAGGTTGAAATTCAGCATGCTGCAAATGACAATGTTGCATTGCTGCAGTCCAGATTAAATTCCGGAGATCTTCCGGACGTGTTTAACTCAGAAGGCGGAACACGTGCCCTGATGTATGCAGAGTATGCATATGACTGGTCCAATGATACGGATGTTCTTGAACTGTTCCAGGAGGGGACACTGGATAAATGTAAGGACGAAGAGGGAAGAATTTTTGCACTGCCCTGGGCATTTGAAAACATGGGTATGCTGTACAACAAGGACTGTTTCGAGAAGGCGGGAATTACGGAGCTTCCGGCGACTGTAGACGAGCTGGAAGAATGCTGCAAGAAGCTGCAGGATGCAGGTATCACTCCGTTTGCACTGGCTGCAAAAGAGACATGGGTACTTTCACAGCTCGTAACACATTTCTTGATGGACAAATCTCTTGACGGAGCCGGAACGAATGAGGCGCTGTTAAACGGTGATGTAACAGTTGCGGAGCTTCCGCATATTGACAATCTTTTCAAAATGCTGGATCTGATTGTTGAGTACGGTCCGGACAAGCAGCTGGAAATCGACTGGGAAACATCAGAGAGTATGTTTGCCAACGGAGAAGCAGCTATGATCGAGATGGGTGACTGGTGTCAGTCCATGCTGAATTCCTTTAATCCGGATGCAAACGTTGCGTTCCTTCCGATGCCGGTGGGAGACTCTGCAGAGGATGCAACAGTTCTTTCAAACTGCAACTGGGTTTATATCGTAAACAAGGATTCTGAGAATCTTGAAGCTGCAAAAGAATATGTGAAGTATATTCTTACAGGTCCCGGAGTTGACTGGATCTGCAATTATCAGGGACTTGTTCCGGCAGCAAAGACAGATAAAGAAGTAAATGCTATGCTGGCAAACGATGCAAAGCAGTATATCGATGCAGGAAAAACAAATGGATGGATTCACACAATTGCTCCGGCTGATTATTCTGAAATGACAGGTGCGTACGTACAGGCCTATATGCTTGGTGATATGACGAAGGAAGAAGTAATAGACGGAATTCAGGCTATCTGGGACGATGCTGCGTAAGCAGATGCGCATCCTTTGGGTATTGCGGATATCTGCCTGATACAGAATCCTGAAGGAGACTGTGATTTATGGTAGCTCTGGCAAAACAGTAGTCTTTGCGTAATCAGAGAAAGAGGGTGCATGGACTGAAATATAATGTCCTGTGCCCTCTTTTTCTTATATACTGGGAGGGATAAATTTGAAAGCAAGAAAAATAAAGGAATTGCTTATTTTTGCACTTTTTGTATTCCCGGCGGTTGCTTTCGTGCTGTTTGCAACGGATATTCCGTTTGTTATGAACCTGTATTATTCCGTTTTTGACTGGAATGGTATCGGAAAGAACATGAAGTTCGTAGGTCTTGATAACTTTATTAAAATATTTACTAATGACAGGCTTTTCTGGCAGGGTGTCAGATTTACACTTAAGTTTGCAGTATTCTATGTTATTATCGTGAATATTATATCTCTGGCCATTGCGCTTCCGCTGAGCAGACCGGGCAGGACATCAAGTTTCGGAAGAGCTTTTTATTATATTCCGTATATTATCAGCCTGACTACACTCAGCCTGCTGTGGAAGTTTATTTTTGGCCCGGGATTTGAGTCTTTGTATAATCTTACCGGGTGGGAATTTTTTAACTGGAGCTGGGTAGGAACGCCTAAGCTTGTATTTTACGTGATTATTATTATGACAGTGTGGCAGAATGTCGGATTTTATATGGTAAATTATATCGCCGGAATTATAGCGGTACCAAGAGAACTGATGGAAGCTGCCAGGATTGACGGAGCGTCGTCATTTCAGGTTCTCCGGAAAATAACGCTCCCTCTGATTATGCCTGCGGCGTCGATCTGCATGCTCACTTCGCTGACCTTTGCGTTCAAGCTGTTTGATATTATTATGGTATTTACCAAGGGTGGACCGGCCAACTCTACGATTACTGTCGCATACAATATTTACCGTGAGGCATTTACCAAGAGTAATTACGGCATGGCGACCGCGAAATCTCTTGTATTTGTAGTATTTGTGCTGATGGTAACTGTGGTTCAGCTGAAGATTACCAAGAGCAGGGAGGTAGAAGCATGATGAAAAAGCTGAGAAAAATTAATCCTCTTCTGATAATTGTTTTAGTATGCTCTGTTTTCTGGCTGATGCCTCTGGCTTTGATTTTTATCAATTCCTTCAAGCCACATAATGATATTATCATGGATTTTCTGGCTCTGCCAAAAAGCTGGAGTCTCGATATGTATATTGAGACGTGGGTTATGTTTGAATTCCCGAGGCTGGTGGGGAACACGCTTCTGTATACTGTAAGCTCGATTGCAGTTGTTGCGCTTCTGGCTCCCATGGCAGCATATAAGCTTGCAAGAACCAAGGACAGACTGAGCAAGGTATGCTTCGGCCTGATTATTATGCCGATGATGGTGCCATTCCAGTCTTATATGATTTCTCTGACGAGACTGACCGCCAATGTGAACCTGAGCGGTACCCGTCTGGGATATATTATGGTAAATATTGGCCTTCTGATGCCGCTGGCTGTTTACATGATTCATGGATTTGTCAAAAATGTTCCTATAGAACTGGAGGAGTGTGCCCGTATCGATGGAGCATCAAGGATAAGGACTTATTTTAATATTGTACTTCCTCTTTTGAAACCGATTCTTACGACGGTAGTTGTTCTGGATGCCCTGGCGACATGGAATGATATTATCACAAACCAGTTGATTGTCGGAGGAAAACAGCAGGCAATGAATATCTCAAGTGCGCTGTACATGCAGTTTTCAGCGAATACTTCTGACTGGGAGCATGCGCTTCCCGGTATTGTGATGTCCATGATTCCAGCTCTGATCTTCTTTGTTTTTATGCAGAAGCATATCATGGGCGGAATCACAGATGGTGCCGTAAAGGGATAATTATATAAGGAAAAAACAGGTGAAAGAGCGTTTCAGAAAATCATGTTGCTGAAAGGAGAGGACAAGATTGAAAATAAGAACTAGAGGTTATCCATTACCTTGAGCACACAACAAACAAGCCATCTTTCGGTGGCTGCTTTAAAAATTGAATATTGAGAATGTTAAGGTTACGCCATTGCTGACTTGATTTTATAACCTTGATTTCTTGCTATGAGGATTGCCTGCTCCACTGTGATTTCACGGTCAACCGGAGGCAGATCGGATTTCCGATAAAGTTCCGCATTATAGTTTTCTCCATTCTTCAACATGTGGTATAATGCGGTAAGAAGCATTCTTGCGATTGCAATGATTGCTTTCTTGTGGCCGCGACGCTTTTTGAGACGGAGATAGCGGTTACGTATTTGAGGATGCTTATTACTCTTGACTACAGCGTTTGCGCACTGTACAAGAAGCGGTTTGATGTAGCATCCGGCTTTGGATACCCGGACAGATTTTTTCTTCCCTGCACTTTCATTGTTGGTTGGGGTAAGACCAGCCCATGAGCATAAGTGTTTCGCCGAAGGAAAAGCCTCCATATTGGTACCAATTTCGGAAATAATTCCGATAGCAGTGAAATCACTGCTGATACCAGGAGCGGTTTGAAGAATGGCAAGTTCCTGCTGATAGGGAGCGGCGAGCGCAAGAATGAGTTCTTCAAGCTCTGCTTTCCGGGATTCAAGGTTTTCATAATGAGCTTTGATTACCTTAAGTTTACCAGCCTGTTCCGGTGTGATATAGCCGTCAATGGCGTCACGGAGTTCAGGAAGTTTCTTTTTCAAACTTTTGTAAACGAGAGGTTCAAGGTCAAAGGAAGTATCTGCGGGATTTTCCAAAATCTTATCCAGTATCGCCTGAGCAGATTTGCCGAAGGTGTCCGAGACAACGGAAGCCAACTGGATATTGGAAACCGTGAGACAGTTCTGCAAACGATTCTTTTCGCTTGATTTGAAGCAGGTTAGTTTGAAACGGTAACGCATAAGGTCACGAAGCTGTCGAATGTCAGCGGGTGGCATAAAGCTTCCGGCAACAAGATCATGCTTAAACAGGTCAGCAATCCATTTGGCATCTTTCTTGTCAGTTTTCTTTCCACGGATAGCCTTAACATATTTGGGATGAGCAAGGACAATCGTACAATCGTTTTCTAAAACATTGTAAACAGGAATCCAGTATTTACCGGTAGATTCCATACAGACATCCTTGCAGTTGCGGGTGAGCAGCCATTGTAACAAATCTTTCAGACCTTTCGTGTAGGTTGAAAAACGGTGGCTCTCATAAGTGGTTACGCCCTTCTCGTTAGTCGAGGCGATACAAGCCACTACAAAAGTCTTGTGGACATCGATTCCACAACAGATTTTGTACACGATTTTTAAAGCCATGGGGACTCCTTTCAGAACCGAGGGGTTCACTAAAGATTATAGGGAGAAACGGAATTGACTGACTGTCTAAGCCATAAACGAAGTTGTTTAAACAGAGATAAGATTTCGTGATTGGTATCACACTTATTTGTGCCTGAAAAGACAGCCTACACATATAATAATTCGGTCGCCCGGAAGGCCGGACAGCCCACTCACCTCCCCGTGATTTGTAGTATACCGAGTCCCCTATAAGAAGAATTATAAAAAGAAAAATCGCCAAGGCCAACTATTTTCATAACGTTTTGTGCCTTGAGCGAAGCGAAAGGAATGGATATAATAATGAAAATAGGTGTGCTGATTGAATTGTTTAAGGACACGAATATTGACGAACGTTTTGCGGAACTGCGTTCCATGGGGATGGAAAGCTGTCAGCTTGTATGCTGGGATAGACAGATTCTCCATGACGACAATGTGGCAAATGCGGTGAATGAGGCAGTGAAAAAGCATAATGTACATATCACTGCTTTCTGGTGCGGCTGGGAAGGACGCAGAGTATGGGATTTTTACGAGGGGCAGCTCACTCTGGGACTGGTTCCGACCGAATACAGAGCAGACCGAATCAAAATGCTGCAGGAAGGCGTGGAATTTGCCGTTAAAATCCACGTATCCGATTTTGCTACGCATGTAGGATATATGCCTGAGAATCCGTATGATCCAAAATATCAGGAGGTCTTGAGCGCTTGTAAAGCTGTTATTCAGAAATGCAAGGAAAATAATATGAATTTCCTGTTTGAAACAGGACAGGAGACTCCCGTTACTTTAAAGCGCGCGATTCAGGATATCGAGAAGGATCTTGGAAAGGGCAATGTGGGAATTAATCTGGATCCTGCCAATCTGATTATGTATGGAAAAGCAAATCCTGTGGATGCGCTGGATGTTTTTGGAGAGTATGTGCGCGGAATCCATGGAAAAGACGGTCTGTATCCTACGGATGGACACCACCTCGGTGACGAAGTACCTCTTGGCCAGGGAAGAGTAAATTATCCTGTATTTGTTGCCAGACTTAAAGAGATCGGATATGAGGGAGATATTACGATCGAACGTGAAATATCCGGTGAAGAGCAGAAAAAAGATATTATCATGGCGAAGGAATTGCTGGATAAGCTTATATAAAGGCGTTGATCATGAAACAGATGATTTAAATATCAAAAAAGAGCCGTTGCTCGACAGGCGATTGCACACCTGTCAGCAACGGCTCCTTTAAGTCTTATTAAGATATTATTTTTATTTGAAGTATCTGTTAAGAAGACCCTCAAATGCTCTTCCGTGACGAGCCTCGTCCTTAGCCATCTCATGAACTGTGTCATGGATTGCATCAAGGTTCTGAGCCTTAGCCAGCTTAGCCAGGTCAAGCTTACCAGCTGTAGCGCCGTTCTCAGCAGCAACTCTCATCTCGAGGTTCTTCTTTGTGCTCGGTGTAACTACTTCGCCAAGAAGCTCTGCAAACTTAGCTGCGTGCTCAGCCTCTTCCCAGGCTGCCTTCTCCCAGTAAAGACCGATTTCCGGATATCCTTCTCTGTGAGCTACTCTTGCCATTGCAAGATACATACCAACTTCTGTGCACTCGCCTTCGAAGTTTGCTCTGAGACCTGCAAGAATCTCTTCGCTGACACCCTTTGCGATGCCTACTTCGTGCTCACATGCCCATGTAGTTCCCTCTACCATCTCTTCGAACTTATCAGCGGCTGCTTTGCAGATCGGGCACTGCTCCGGTGCGGAATCTCCCTCATGAACGTATCCACAAACCTTACATACATACTTTTTCATACTGTAAATCTCCTTTTCATAATTATTTTGTTTAAAAGATCTCTGCAGATGCAGGATCACAGGTTTCACGTATAGCAGATGCAATATTCTGCTGTACTGCGATATTGAAAAAATCAATATCAGTAATTGTTACTGAAATAAATATATCATTAATGATAAAGAATGTCAAGAAAAAAATTTATTCTTCTTTTGAGTCATTTTTCAAACATTCTTCACAAATACCATAAAAATTTGCAAGATATGATTCGATCCTGCCGGGAGAGTTTTTAGAAGCAAGCTCCATGATGGAGTCAATATTTTCCATCGGAAGATCATATACCTGATGGCAATGGGTACAGATAAAATGCTGATGCTTTTTGACTATGGAATCATAATGATCGGCTCCGCTGCCGGTCGGTATTCTCTGGATTTCACCGATGTCGGCAAGAAGAGAAAGGTTGCGATACACAGTACCGAGACTGATGTTCGGGTATTCTTCACGCAGATTCGTGTAGATGATATCTGCAGTCGGATGATCAGTACGACCTGATAAAAATGTTTTGATCGCTTCGCGCTGTCGGCTGTATTTTAAGGCAGTCATCTCCTCCTCCTCCTCCTTCTTCTTTAAAATAGTAATTGTTATTATATTCAATATAACAGAGGCAAAAGAAATTGTCAATTCTTTTCAAACCCACATTTATTGGGTATAATATAATGTAGTAATCAGAGTATCGGAAGAAATCTTATTTATAGAATTTACAGAGGAAACAGACAGGAGGATTCAGATGATTTACGATGTAATTATTATCGGTTCCGGACCGGCGGGACTGGCAGCGGCCATTTATGCCCAGAGAGCAAAGCTCTCCACACTTGTGCTTGAGAAGGAGTATATGAGTGGAGGACAGGTGGTAAACACGTATGAGGTGGACAACTATCCGGGACTCCCAGGTATCGGAGGCTTTGAACTGGGACTGAAGTTCAGAGAGCATGCGGAAAAGTTCGGGGCACAGTTTATTAATAAGGAAGTAAGACATATTTCCCTGGAGGAAAATGGTCAGATCAAGGTATTGTATACGGATCAGGAGGAGTATCGTGCACGGACGCTTATTCTTGCCATGGGCGCACGTTACCGGAAACTGAATGTACCGGGAGAACAGGAACTGGCAGGAATGGGCGTATCCTACTGTGCAACGTGTGACGGAGCTTTCTTCAAGGAACGTACAGTGGCCGTCGTAGGAGGCGGTGATGTTGCCGTGGAGGATGCACTGTTTCTGTCGCGGGGATGTGAGAAGGTGTACCTGATTCACCGCAGGGATGAGCTGCGCGCTGCAGCCATTCTGCAGGAAAAACTGAAGCAGTGTGAAAATGTGGAATTTATCTGGAATACAGAGGTGACTGCGATAGAGGGAGATGACCATATCGAATGTCTGAAGCTCAGAAATAAAGAAAGCGACATGGAGACAGTGCTGGATGTGGATGGCATATTTATTGCGGTCGGAACGATCCCGAACACCGGAATAGTTACAAAAATATTACAGACTGATACAAATGGTTACATTGTTGCCGGAGAAGACGGAAGAACGGATATACCCGGCATTTTTGCGGCCGGAGACGTCAGAACCAAGCAATTAAGGCAGATTGTTACGGCAATTTCCGATGGAGCCAACGCGGTTACGTCTGTACAGGCGTATTTAAATACGCTGTAAAAACAGAAATATTATTTATCCTTTGCGAAAAAGTTAAAAAAATATTTATTTCGCTTGACAGAGGAGTTCATATTTGTTATGATGATTGCGTAATAAATGTAATAATTTCGTAATAACTGTTAAAGTTATTTTGGAGGCAGGGGATAAATAATGAAAAAGGCAGTATTAAAATTTACAGCTTGCTGTGCAGCAGCAGGAATGGCGTTTGCCGGGACTGGTTCTGTTGCATTTGCAGCAGGGGATACAGTGCTTGCAGGCTTTGGTTATGTATCTGTACAGGGGAGCACAGATGCACAGGAGCAGGCAGATACAGAGCAGCAGGCAGATACAGAGCAGCAGACGGTAGCGCCTGTTGAGAATTCTGTTGAAGAGGATACGTCTGCTGAGGAAGCACCGTCTGAAGAAGAGATTCAGGATGGGGAAGCATCCGCTGAAGAGGTTCAGGCTGAGACAGAAGCACCGCAGACGGAGCCGGTTGTAGATACCAGCATGAGCGGTCAGATGGCATTTGCTCAGTGTGAGGAATATATCAATGTCCGCAGCGATGCAAGTGCAGACAGTGAAGTAGTAGGTAAGGTTTATAATAATGGTTCTGTGACGATTCTCAGCCAGGTAGGTGACTGGTATGAGGTTCAGTCAGGAAATGCAGTAGGATACGTAAAGGCAGATTATTTTGCGACGGGTGAGCAGGCAGAGGCTATTGCAGAGGAAGTGGCCTACAATGTCGCTACAGTATACCCGGAGGCATTGATGATCCGTTCACAGCCAAGTGAGGATTCGGAGTCTGTAGGTATGGCATACAACTCTGATGAGCTTGAAGTAGTTGCTTATGAAGGCGACTGGATGAAGGTTGCTCTCGGCGGTGATTCATACGGTTATGTGAATGCTTACTATGTAGATTATGATACATATTATGCTACGGCTGAGACTCTTGAGGAAGAGCAGGCAAGACTCGATGCAGAGTGGCTTGAGTACCTTGCACAGCAGGAGGCACAGCGTCAGGCAGAGGAACAGGCATATCTTGAGGCGATTGCGGCAGAGCAGCAGGCAGCGGCAGACGCGGCGGCAGCTCAGGCGGCTTCCGATGCGGCAGCAGCTCAGGCAGCAGCGGATGCAGCCGCAGCAGAGGCTGCTTATCAGGCACAGCTTGCGGCCCAGGCTCAGTCCCAGACATCATCTTCTGATGCTCAGGCAGTGGCAGATGCGGCGTACCAGGAGTACCTGAATGCCCAGGCAGCAGCGGACGCAGCCACACTTCAGGCGGATGAGCAGCTTGTCTATGACACAGCAGCTCAGGCTCAGGCTGAATATCAGGAGTATCTGAATGCTCAGGCAGCAGCAGACGCAGCGGCAGCACAGCAGGCATCCGATGCGGCAGCAGCTCAGGCAGCGGCGGATGCGGCAGCAGCTCAGGCGGCAGCAGATGCAGCAGCAGCCCAGGCAGCGGCAGATGCGGCGGCAGCTCAGGCAGCAGCAGATGCAGCAGCACAGCAGGCAGCAGCTGAACAGGCGGCAGCAGAGCAGGCTTCTCAGGAACAGACCTCTTACTCCTCCGCAGGACAGGCGATCGTGAACTTCGCGACACAGTTTGTAGGTAATCCGTATGTATGGGGCGGTACGAGCCTGACAAACGGAGCTGACTGTTCCGGATTTACACAGTCTGTATTTGCAAACTTCGGTATCAGCATTCCGCGTACGGCAGCAGCACAGTCCGGCAGCGGTACACCGGTAGATCTCAGTGAGATTCAGGCAGGAGACCTGCTGTTCTACTACGGCAGCAGCGGAATCGGACATGTTACCATCTATATGGGCAATGGACAGGTAGTACACGCAAGCAGTCCGTCAACAGGAATCGTGATTTCTGATTACGGATACCGCACACCGTGCAGCGCAAGAAGATACTGGTAATTACAGATCAAAGCAGTTTCAGGGAGTTTATCGAAAGATGAACTCCCTTTTATAATGGAAGTATGAATAGTGTACAATAAAAGAAAAACAATTGACAATTTCCGGAATTTATTAATTGACAATGGAAATTAAATATTATATTATATTAGTAATTATTACTGTTATTAAAAGGTCTTTCAAGCTGAGAAAGCCTGAACAGGAAATGTGGACAATCAGAAAATGTTGTCTGCAGAAAGGGGGATAAGATATGAGTTTCAGATGTTCTGTATGCGGTTACGTTTTTGAGGAGGAGAAATTGCCGGATGGCTATGTCTGTCCGGTTTGCCATCAGAGTGGTAAATTCGAACCGTATTCCGGGGAAGCGAAAGAGGAGAGAGAGGAGAGTTCTGACAAAAAAGATGTGAACCTGGCTTACGACAGCCTTTTTGCCAGACAGGATGAGTCCTGTCGCTACATGAAAGAGATTCACGAGATGGCGGTCAGCGGAAAGTCTCTTCACAGCTCTATGGGAACGAGGATGCCGATGCCATCCTGGGATGATATACTGATTCTCGGAGCACAGCTGAATCCGCTTCCGCTGGATGACGGAGAGCCGGTAGAGACGACGACGGTGATCGGCAAACATGCAAAGAAGCCGCTGGTAATTGAAAATCCGGTTTTTATTTCTCACATGTCTTTCGGAGCACTTTCCAGGGAGGCGAAGATATCTCTGGCAAAGGGCAGCGCCCTTGCAAAGAGTGCCATGTGCAGCGGAGAAGGCGGTATTCTCGCTGAGGAGAAGGCGGCTGCGGCAAAGTACATATTTGAGTATGTTCCCAACCGTTACAGTGTGACACCGGAGAATCTGCAGACATCCGATGCCATTGAGATTAAGATTGGACAGGGTACGAAGCCGGGAATGGGAGGCCATCTTCCGGGAGATAAGGTGACAAGAGAGATCGCAGCTGTGCGCGGCAAGGAGATTGGGAAAGATATTCAGAGTCCGTCTAAATTCCCGGATATCCGGACGAAGGAGGATCTGAAGGAGCTGGTCTATATGCTCCGGGAGGCATCCGGCGGACGTCCCATCGGCATTAAGATTGCGGCAGGCAGGATCGAAAAAGACCTGGAATACTGTGTTTTTGCCGAGCCGGACTTTATCACTATAGATGGACGTGGAGGCGCTACAGGTTCCAGTCCTCTTCTTCTGAGGGAAGCGACCAGTGTTCCTACAATTTATGCACTTCACAGAGCCAGAAAATATCTGGATTCGATTGGATCAGATATTGCCCTTATTATTACAGGAGGACTGAGAGTTTCTTCTGATTTCGCAAAGGCACTGGCCATGGGTGCAGATGCAGTCGCAGTGGCTTCTGCTGCGCTGATAGCGGCAGCCTGCCAGCAGTACCGGATCTGCGGTACAGGAATGTGCCCGGCGGGAATAGCGACTCAGGATCCTGCGCTGAGAGCAAGACTGAATGGAGATGCGGCGGCACAGAGAGTTGCCAATTTCCTGAATGTATCACTGGAGGAACTGAAGATGTTCGCAAGAATCACAGGTCACAAAAATGTTCATGATCTGTCGGTGGATGATCTGGTGACAATAGACAGAGAAATCTCAGAGCATACCAACATTCCGCATGCGTAAGTGTCTCCTGTGCCGTTGCAGGGAATCCATAATTCAGACCGGCGGAATTTTGCTTCAGGATTATGTTAAAGCAATATAAAGCAGTACAGACGGATCAGAAAACGTTGCTCCCAAAAGAGGGCAGCGGTCTGTAAACAGTATTTTGTGCACCCGGAGAAGTTCATGCTTCTTCGGGTGTTTTTCTGAGAACAAATTTAAAAGAAAACAGAAAACAGAAAAGTATTCGCAGGTTCTTGCAGGATAAAAAGTAAGGTGATATACTCAAAGTTAAATCGTTGGAATGATTAAATGAAGCAGTAGGAGCATGTTATGGATAAGAATGACTGGTATGAAGCCGGTGATCAGATAAAAAAGCTTGTACAGGATGCTGTGGACAGCGGAGATTTTTCACAGCTTGGCAATACCATTTCAAATGTAGTCAGTGACGCGGTGGACGGTCTGCAGGCGGCGCTGAAAGAAAACCTGGAAAATTCGCAGCAGGACAGAAATGGACAGGGACGAAACGGTCAGAACGGTACAGGACCAGGCGTGGACCGGAGCAGACAGGATGGCGAAGACCAGAGTGAAGGCTGGAATGGTCAGAATGGAAACGGAAGCGATCGCCGTTATGGCAGCCGGGAAAGAAACACACGCAGCAGTTACGAATATACGAATCGGGAAGCTGCAGAACGTATCCGGCGGAATATGCGTGACCGGACACAGCAGCGTCAGCAGAAGACAAAGGATCAGGTTAATAAGCCGGTAAAGGTGAAGCTGAAGGTTCCGGGGGAGATCTCGGGAAAAGTAATGAAATGGACCGGTTACAGTTTCGGAAGTATGTTTGGGCTGTCACTTGGGATTATTGGGATTGTTGCAGCTTCGACAGGAGCTAATCTGGTACTTCCCGCGGGGATTCTCGCACTGTTTTTTGGCAGCAGTATGTGCCTTGGAATCAGCGGCAGCAAGAAACTGAGCCTTGCCAGACGTTTTCGGCGCTATAGGGAGATTCTTGGATCACGGACGTACTGCCTTGTGGAAGAGCTTGCCAATGCTGTGGGTCAGAACTGTAAGTTTGTTCAGAAGGATCTGAAGAAGATGATCAGAGGCGGCCTGTTCACGGAGGGGTATCTTGACCGGAAGGAAACGCTGCTGATTACGGACAAGGCGACATATCAGCAGTATCTTACGACGCAGACCGAGTATGAAAAGCGTGAGCTGGACAGTGAGCAGAGGACACGGCAGGAAGAGGCAGAAAGAAAGGCACAGAAGCAGGAGGAAAGCCGGAATCAGAAACACAGTGATAATAAGGCGGACAGCAGAAACATCAAATCACTCAGTCCGGAATGCAGGGAGCTTGTTGAAGAGGGGAAACGGTATATTCTGCATGTGCATGAGTGCAACGAAAAAATTCCGGATGAGACAATGTCTGCGAAGCTTGACCGTCTGGAGCTTGTGATCACAAGGATTTTCCGCGAGGCGGAGAAGGATCCGGATGTGGTTCCGGAGCTGAAAAAAATGATGAGCTATTACCTGCCGACGACGAAAAAGCTGCTGGATGCGTACTGCGAGATGAACATGCAGCCGATTCGGGGGCAGAATATAGAAAATACGAAAAAAGAGATTGAAAATGCTCTGGATACGGTAAATACGGCTTTTGAAAATCTGCTGGATGGCTTGTTTGAGGAGACTGCGTGGGATATTTCATCGGATATCAGTGTACTGAATACGATGCTTGCCCAGGAAGGGCTGACCGGCCAGGATTTTGCCGGGAAGCAGTGAGCGTGAGGCAGGAAGACCGCAGAATTTTGCAGAAAAGAAATCGGGGGCGTCCCGGAGAAATATTTTTTCAGAGTGGTATATTTAAGAATGATACGGAGGAAAAGAGATGAGTGATCAGTTTAAGGATTTTGCAGAAGCACCGTCACCGGTTCTGACATTCGGGGCTTTGGAGCCGCAGGAAAAGGAGATGCCGGCAGTTCAGGAGGAGAAGCCGGTGGAACCGCAGCTTGACGACAGCATTCTGTCGGAGGAAGAGAGAAAAATGGTGGATGATTTCAGCCATCAGATTAATCTCCACGATTCGAACGGCATCCTGCAGTACGGTGTGGGTACACAGAAAAAGATGGCAGACTTTTCTGAGAATGCTCTTAAGAGTGTAAAGACGAAGGATCTCGGAGAAGTGGGAGATATGATTTCGGATCTTGTCACAGAGCTGAAGAGCTTTGACGTGGAAGAGGAGGAAAAGGGATTTTTCGGTTTTTTCAAGAAGTCAGGGAATAAGATCACAGCTCTGAAGGCAAAATATGACAAGGCAGAGGTGAATGTCGAAAAAATCTGTGAGGTTCTGGAAGGGCACCAGATGCAGCTGATGAAAGATGTAGCTGTGCTGGACAAGATGTATGACCTGAATCTTTCATATTTCAAAGAGCTGTCGATGTATATTCTCGCAGGCAAGAAACGTCTGGCAGAGGTGCGTGAAACGGAGCTTGCAGATCTGATTGAGAGAGCCAGGAAGAGCAACCTTCCGGAGGATGCACAGGCGGCGAAGGATATGGAAAGTCTCTGTGAGCGGTTTGAGAAGAAGATTCATGATCTTGAACTGACAAGAATGATCGCAATCCAGACGGCTCCGCAGATTCGTCTGGTGCAGTCGAGCAATACGCTGATGATTGAGAAGATTCAGTCTACCGTTGTCAACACGATTCCGCTGTGGAAAAGTCAGATGGTGATTGCTCTCGGTGTGGAGCATGCCAATCAGGCGGCAAAGGCGCAGCGGGAGGTTACAGATATGACGAATCAGCTTCTGCGCAAAAATGCAGAGGCTCTGAAAATGGCAACAATTGAGAGTGCGAAGGAATCTGAGCGCGGTATTGTTGACCTTGAGACACTGAAGAATACAAACACTGCGCTGATTTCGACGTTTGATGAGGTCATCAGGATTCAGGAGGACGGAAGAAGAAAGCGCCGTGAGGCAGAGGCGGAGCTGAACCGCATGGAGCTTGAACTGAAGAACAAGCTTCTGGAGATTCATCGCTGATTGGAGAAACTATTGATATACACACAGGATCATTGATCAGAAAGGAAATGGAATGGGCGTATTTTTGACAGTTTTAATTTTAGGTGTGGTAATTGTCGCAGTCGTGGTGGCTGTCAGTACAGTCAGTGTCGCTTCCGGCGTAATTGCGGAAGAAGAGGACGAGGAATAGTACGGAATGACCCGGATGGAGGTGCTGCAAGGTGCAGGAGGATAACGGTTCTGTATTTTGCGGAACCTCCTTTTTGCAGAACCACGCACGGGGGCAGTGGTATAAACAGGATACGGAGGTGAAAGCATGGAGGATCGTATTGAGGAAGAATTTGTCAGCGGTTTCTGCAAGCTGCAGAATCAGACACGCATGGTGATCTGTGAGCTGGAACAGATGGAGGACGGCAGCAGAAGGGTGGTTTCCTCTGACTGTGCATACGGTGCATGCGAGCACAGCGGCGACTGCCTGTTAATGGGACAGGTATTATGATAGATTATGAAACATTTGAAAATATGGCGCAGGAGATCGCAGATACTTTTCCGGAAGATTTTTTCCGGGAGCTGAACGGCGGCATTATTGTAAAAAAAGGAAGCCGGATACATCCTGAAGCTGTGCAGCATGACCTGTTTATTCTGGGAGAATATCATCGCAACCGGTATCTGGGCCGGTTCGTCGTGCTGTATTACGGTTCTTTTGAACGTTGTTTTTCCTGGTATACGGAGGAGGAGCTGAGAGAAAAGGTAAGGAAGGTGCTTCTCCATGAATTCCGCCATCATCTGGAATCGCTGGCGGGAGAGCGCGATCTGGAGATTGAGGACGCGAGGGAGCTGTCACGTTATCTGGCAAAACGCCAGGACAATGTTTAGCAGCCTGATTTTCTGTTCTGTTATAAATACCGGATACGGAAGGAAAAATGCTTGACGAACAGGGGAACAGGAGATAAAATAGACAAAGTGAATTTCGGAGCACGGACATTTGTGCATCCATGAAAGACACATGAGGAGTATGCCACAGTGCAGGCTGTGGCATGATTATGAAAAAGCAGAACTGGAGGAGACATTATGAAGCCATACAAAGAGATGACCCGCGAGGAGCTTCTGAAAGAACAGACATCACTGGAAGCAAAATATCAGGAAGTAAAGGCAAAAGGACTGAAGCTCGATATGTCGAGAGGTAAGCCTGCAAAGGCACAGCTGGACCTTGCAAACGGGATGATGGATGTACTGAACAGCAGCGCGGATATGAAGTGCGAATCGGGAGTAGACTGCAGAAACTACGGCATCATGGACGGTATTCCGGAGGCAAGAAGGCTTCTTGCAGATATGTCGGAGGTGCCGGAAAAGAATATTCTGATCTACGGCAATTCCAGTCTGAATGTTATGTTTGATACGGTGGCGCGTGCCATGTCGATGGGTGTCTGCGGACATACACCGTGGGCAAAACTTGACAAGGTAAAATTCCTCTGTCCGGTGCCCGGCTATGACCGTCATTTCGGCATTACGGAATTTTTCGGAATTGAGATGATCAACGTGCCTCTTCTTGAGACAGGCCCGGATATGGATATTGTAGAAAAGCTGGTGTCTGAGGATCCGGCGATAAAGGGTATCTGGTGCGTCCCGAAATATTCCAATCCGACAGGTATCTCCTATTCCGATGATACCGTCAGAAGATTTGCGAACCTTGAGCCGGCGGCTCCTGATTTCCGTATTTTCTGGGACAATGCGTATTCCATCCATCACCTGTACGACGATGATCAGGATGTGATTCTGGAACTCCTGACAGAGTGTCAGAAGACAGGAAAAGAGGATATGGTGTATAAATTTATTTCCACCTCCAAGGTAAGCTTCCCGGGTTCCGGCATTGCTGCCATGGCAGCATCAGAGGCCAACCTTGCGGACGCAAGACGCTGGATGAAATACCAGACCATCGGACATGACAAACTGAATCAGCTCCGCCATGTGCGCTTTTTCAGGGATATGGACGGCGTGCGTGCACATATGAAGAAGCATGCAGAGATCCTCAGACCGAAGTTTGAGGCAGTCATTGATGTGCTGGAGCGTGAACTGGGTGGTCTTGAAATCGGAAGCTGGGTGAAGCCGAAGGGAGGATACTTCATTTCCTTTGATTCTCTGGAGGGCTGCGCGAAGAAAATTGTTGCGAAAGCAAAAGAGGCCGGAGTCGTGATGACGGGAGCCGGAGCAACGTTTCCGTACGGAATTGATCCGAAGGACAGCAATATCCGTATTGCACCTTCTTTCCCGACTCTTGAGGAACTTCAGGTTGCGGCAGAGATATTTGTGCTCAGTGTGAAGCTTGTCAGCATTGAAAAGTTGCTGGAACAGTAGCGGAAACAGCGCCTTTTTCGGAAGTTTTGCTTGCCCTGCTTTCTGTTATGGGATATAATCAATACATCGTGGATAGATTCGCACAGGCGGCAGTACGTGAAAATTGTGCCGCCAGTGAGGACAGGAGGAACAAGGGAAGAGATGAAGAGGTGTATAAACTGCGGCAATCCCGGGGATGAAAACAGCACAAAATGTGAAGTGTGCGGAGGTTCCTTCCAGGAAGTGCCGGAAGATGTTTCGGATGAAAAAGAGACAGGATCTGTTGTAAAACATGCGGAAGAAAGTACAGCAGATTCGTCGTCACGGAAGGCTGCGGGCGGAGCGAAGCCGTCAGCTGCGGGAAGCCAGGAACCGACACGCAGGCCGCGCAGAACAAAAAGCGGCCCGCAGATTTACGGTCAGAATGATGGAATGCAGAATGCCAGGTTGTATGAACAGCAGGGGATGATTCGCAGAGATGTCCAGGGGCGCGGGGCACAGCGCGGACCGGAAAATAATACATCCTCAGGTCGTCCGACAGGTTCGGAAAATGGAATACAGGCAGGTCGTGCGGCATCGGGAAATGGAACAGCTGCAGGCCGCCCGATGGAACCTGGGAACGGAGCACCGGCAAACCGTCCGATGGGATCTGGGAACGGAGCACCGGCAAATCGTCCGATGGGACCTGGAAACGGGGTACCGGCAAATCGTCCGATGGGACCTGGAAACGGGGCACCGACAGGCCGTCCGATGGGACCTGGGAACGGAGCACCAGGTCGTCCGATGGGACCTGGGAATGGAGTACCGGGTCGTCCGATGGGGCCGGGAAATGGAGTACCGGGCCGTCTGCCTGTGAAAATGCCGAATGTGAGCCCGGGCAGAATCATGGAAGCTTCAAGAAGAGTGATAAAATCACCTCTGTTGATTCTCGTTGCGCTTCTGAATACAGTATGCCTGGCAGGTTCGGTGGCTGCGATTTTTATGCATCAGCTGAATTATTCCCAGATAATCCGTCTGATATCGAGTATCAAAATGCCGACACAGATCAGCAGCTACGTAGATTCTCTGATTACGATCCTTGGTAAGCTGGATTCGGGAATGATGGCAGTCAATCTTGCGATTCATATTCCGGAATTGCTGCTCTGCATTGGATTCTGGCTTGTCTGCATCAATGTCAGAACGGCAGATGAGAAGATGTCAGGTGCCGGATTTGTGTTTATGAAGGTATATGTCATCATCAGCATGATCAAGATGTGCATCGTACTGCTGGTGGGTCTTATCGTTTCTGTGACACTCGTTGTTGCAGCATGGGTTTCAGGCACAAAGAGTATGATTATCATTGCCGGAGTGATGCTTGTGGGTATGATTGTCGCTGCCATGGCAATTATTATGTATTATTTCTGCTATCTTGCAACCATCAAGGTGTGCAGGCTGAATGCAGGGACCGGCGAAGCGTACGGACTGGCATCCTCCTACGTGGCTTTCGTACATATTCTGGGTGCGCTGACAGGAGGTATCGGGCTGCTGTCCGGTATCGTAAATTCTGAGATCAGCAATATTGTCGGCTCTGCCGGACAGATCGGCTGGATGCTGCTGTTTGCTGTATGGATTTTCCTGTACAGAGGAAAAATGAGCGAGTTTGAAGAAGAATAATTCAGATTTGAAATATAGCAGAGTACCTGTATCCGGGTACTCTGCTTTTGTGTTACAAGTTCAGCCATGCAGTAAAATGAAAATCCAGACCGTGCAGATTCATCTGCAAAGGGCTGAATTTTCATTTTCTGTGATGTGCGGGATGCACATCAGCCACAGACAGGAGCTGCGTAGCAGCGAATAGCCTGTGAAACAGGCGGTCTGTGGCCTGCATGGCGTGGCACGTGAACAGTAATGTTTTGTATAAAAATATGTGAGAGGAGGTATTATTTCTTGACAGCACTATAATTATTTGCTAGTATAGACGTACGGTTTAGCATGGTAGAGTGCTACTATGAAAAAGAACGGATGGGCGCGTCCGGTGGGCCGGACAGGTGCCAGGGTGCAGAATGGAGGATTATTATGAAAAAGAGAGTATTTGCAGTTATGACTGTTGCAGCTGTAGCCGCTTCCATGGCAGCAGGCAGTGTATGTATGGCAGAGGAGAGAACGACTTTCACAGTTGGATTTGATGCTGAGTATCCGCCGTATGGTTATATGGATGAAAACGGCGAATATACAGGCTTTGACCTTGAACTGGCACAGGCAGTCTGCGATATGCAGGGATGGGAGCTTGTAAAGACTCCGATTGACTGGGATTCCAAGGATATGGAGCTGAATTCCGGTGCGATTGACTGTATCTGGAACGGCTTTACACTGAACGGTCGTGAGGATGATTATACATGGTCCGTACCGTACGTAGACAACAGCCAGGTAATTGTTGTATCAGAGACAGCCGGCATTGAGGATCTGGCCGGACTCGAAGGAAAAATTGTAGGTGTTCAGGCTGCATCAGCAGCACTTGACCTGCTCAGTGACGGCGGAGATCAGGCTGATCTGGCAGCTACATTCGGCACACTTCAGCAGTTCCCGGAATACAACAGCGCATTTATCGAGCTGCAGGCAGGAAGTATTGATGCAATCGCTATGGATATCGGCGTTGCACAGTATCAGCTGAAGGAGAAGGAAGGATTTAAGATTCTGGATGAAGCACTGAATTCCGAGCAGTATGCAATCGGTTTCCGCCTCGGTGATGAGGAACTGTGCAATACAGTAAATGATTCTCTGTTTGCGCTGCTTGAGGATGGCACATTCGATGAGCTGGCAGAGAAGTATGAGCTGACAGATATGGTATGCCTTGGTGATGAGCTGACAGAGGCTGTGGCTGATGAAGAGGTAGTGGAAACAGAGACTGAGGTAGCTGCAGAGTAAGCAGTGTCTGTGGATGGAATTCTGAATAAAGAGTTTTATGAGGGTGTCTCAGAAGACGGGATGCCCTCCTTTCATGCAGTCGCGTGTCGCAGGAGAGAGATGGTCATAAGAAGTTTATCCGGATCTTGCGAAGACAGAGAATCTGTGGGTTTTGCTCATGTTTTAGGAGGATAAAATGAATTTTACGGTTATGTTGGAACAGTTGGGCAACGGTATGCTCAAATCCCTGGGAATTTTTTTACTGACGCTCGTTTTTTCCCTGCCTCTCGGACTGCTGATTTCCTTTGGCAGGATGTCAAAAAATAAGCTGCTGCAGAATATTGTGAAAATCTACATTTCAATCATGAGGGGAACTCCGCTGATGCTGCAGCTTCTGGTAGTATATTTCGGTCCCTACTATCTGTTTGGAATGAGAATCGGCGGATCCTATCGTTTTATTGCGATTATTGTGGGATTTGCACTGAATTATGCAGCTTACTTTGCGGAGATTTACCGCTCCGGAATTGAATCCATGCCGGTCGGGCAGTATGAGGCGGCGCAGGTGTTGGGATACAGCAAAACCCAGTGTTTTTTCCGGATTATTTTTCCACAGGTGGTAAAAAGGATTCTTCCTTCTATTACCAACGAGGTAATCACCCTTGTCAAGGACACCTCCCTCAGCTTCTCACTTGCGTATGCGGAGATGTTTACGATTGCAAAGCAGATCGCGGCATCAGAGACGACGTTCATTCCGTTTGTGGTGGCGGGTATTTTCTATTATGTCTTTAATCTTGTAGTTGCAGTGACAATGGAAAAAATAGAGAAAAAACTGAGCTATTATCAGTAGGAGGGCGTCATGAAATTATTGGAAATGAATCATATCCGCAAGAATTTTGACGGACTGGAGGTTATCAGGGATATTTCGCTGTCTGTGGAGGAGGGTGAGATTCTGTCCATCATCGGTCCGTCCGGCTCCGGAAAATCCACGCTGCTGCGCTGCGCTACAATGCTGGAACAGATTGACGGCGGTGAAATTCTCTATATGGGAGAGAAGGCAGCTTATGTGGCGGAGGACGGCAGACGCATCTATCCGAAGGGCGAGGAGGCGCGGAAAATCCACTCCTGCTTCGGTCTTGTATTCCAGAGCTTTAACCTGTTTCCGCATTATTCTGTAATGAAAAATATTACGGACGCACCAATCACAATTCAGAAGCGTGATAAAAAAGAGGTTTACGCGGAGGCACGTGAACTCCTGGCGAAGATGGGGTTGTCTGACAAGGAAAATGCATATCCCTGCCAGCTGTCCGGCGGGCAGTGTCAGCGTGTGGCGATTGCGCGCGCACTTGCGCTGAATCCGAAAATTCTGTTTTTTGATGAGCCGACCTCTGCTCTCGACCCTGAGCTGACCGGCGAAGTGCTGAAAGTAATCAAATCTCTGGCAGATCTGCAGATTACAATGGTGATCGTTACTCACGAGATGTCCTTTGCAAGGGATATTTCAGACAGAGTGATCTTTATGGACAACGGTGTGGTGGCTCTGGAAGGAAAACCGGATGAGGTATTTGATGCTGATCACACACGTATCAGGGAGTTTCTGGGAAAATTCCGGATGGAATAAAATATATTTTCTGAAATATTCATAAGAGACCCTGCGCACAGAACAGAATCTCTGTTTTGTGCTGCAGGGTCAGTTTACTTTTTGCCGGACCAGAAGTGTTTACAGGTTACTGCTGAAATGAACAGTAACGTTTACAGATAGTAAAATGGGTGCGTTTGTGATATGATGACCGTAATACAGCCCGGCAGACATCATCTTTCACAGCGGGTGAAAATTTCTGTAGAAAAATCCGGATGGGTACATTATGAAGAGATTTAAAATTGGTCTTTGGTTGAAAAGAAATCGCCGCAGTATGAAAATATCGGTAAAGATAGCTGTTATTTTCATTCTTCTGACCTGCATTTTCTGGGGAATTCTGTTCATTCAGTTTTATCACAACAGTTACAGGGAATCAATGGAGTACGCACAGACGATTTCCACACAGACATTGAATACAATAAAAAGAAATGTCACTGCATTAGTCGAAGATGCTGCATACGATTCGCGGCTGATTCTGTCGAGCAGTGACATCACAGATGCATTGAAGTCGGGAGATCTGAAGCGTCAGAAGGAGAGCCTGTATCAGTTTATTTCATTGATTGATTTTGAAACGCATATCAATGGTATTTATATTGCAGATATGAATAATAATGTGTGCAGCATAGACCGGAGCCGTGTCAGATCTTTCCGGACGGAGAATCTGAATGAAATCGGATGGTATGATGAAGTGATCAGCCAGCAGGGATCCTACTGCCTGAAAGTGAATGCGGACAGAGTTCTGACGCAGAGTACAATGACTCCGACGGTGTCTCTGATCCGGGCAGTGATCAGTCCGGATGATTTCAGTCCGGTGGGAATTCTGATGATCAATATAGATTCCAGTGCGTTTGAAGGGT
>SFEV01000063.1 GCA_004557975.1 Lachnospiraceae bacterium | reverse complement strand
ATGCCATCATATACATTGGAGTTTAAATAATTATGAATGAAGTCAGAACACTGTTTGAAAATTTCTGGATCTGTAAGGACAGAGAGAAAGAAACCTACTATAAGGTAAAGCGGGATATTCCGCATTTTCAGAGGTTTGTGAGAGAGCAGCTTGGCTGGAAGCTGATACATACGGAAAATCTGTTAAAGCTGGAGAAGAGACCTGCCCATGCGGAGCCGTTCATGGGTATTCAGGAATTTGCGGATATCAGGGATTACTGCATTCTGTGTGTGGTGCTGATGTATCTGGAGGATAAAGAGGAGCAGGAACAGTTCCTTTTATCTGAGCTGATTGATTATGTGGAAACACAGCTGAAATCATATATGACCATCGACTGGACTTCCTTTACCCAGAGAAAATCCCTGGTACGGGTTCTGCAGTATATGGAGCGGCTGCAGATGCTGCGTGTGTATGAGGGAAGCAGTGAAGCATTCGGTATGGAGGCCGGGCAGGAGGTTCTGTATGAAAATACGGGTTATTCCAAATATTTTGCCACCAGCTTTCCCACGGATATTTCAGGATATGAGTCATGGGAGGATTTTGAAAAGACGGATTTTCAGGAATTTCAGGAGGACAGAGGCACCATGCGGATCAATCGTGTATACCGCCAGCTTGCGGTGTGCCCGTCTTTCTACTGGGAAGGAAATGAAGATGCGGATGCTTTGTACTTAAAGAATCAGCGGCAATGGGTTTCCAGATATCTGAAGGAAAATCTGGGCGGAAACCTGGATATTTACAGGAATATTGCATTTCTGACGCTGGATGGGGATGATTGTTACGGGACGGTGCATCCCAGAGATGCCATGCTGCCCGAGGCAGTACTTCTGGTGTGCGATAAAATCCGGGAAAAGCTGGCCGCTGGAGAATGGAAAAAACAGGAAAATGAATGCATTTATGTGACGGGAAAAGAATTTGCGGATCTGATATCGGAATGCAGAAACACATGGAACAGTGCATGGAGCAAGGAATTCCGTGAAATGGATGAGGACAGGCTTCAGGATACGATTCTGGGATATATGAAAAACTGGCTGATGCTCCGATGCGAGGGAGAACAGATTACTCTGTTGCCGTCTGTGGGGAGAGCTTCCGGGTACTATCCGGATGATTTTAACCGAATCAGGTATTCGGTTATGAGCAAGTAGCGAAGCGGATTGCGAATATACGCTTGAAAGGAGGAACAGGAGAATGAGTGACCGCTGGAAAATGAACCGGATCGGATTTGTGAATTTCTGGTTATATGATGAAGAGGATTTTGAATTTGTGGACGGAAAGCTTCTCCTGCGTGGACAGAACGGATCGGGAAAATCCATTACCACACAGAGTTTTATTCCTTTCGTGCTGGACGGAGACCGTACGCCCAGCCGTCTGGATCCTTTTGGATCCAGTGACCGGAGAATGGAATACTATTTTCTCGGCGAGGAGGGAAAGGATGAGGCCACGGGCTATCTTTTCCTTGAGTTCAAAAAAGAAGAAACAGGGGAATACCGCACGATTGGTATCGGACAGAGAGCAAAGCGGGGAAAACCAATGGATTTCTGGGGGTTTATTATCCTGGACGGACAAAGAATCGGTCATGATTTCTGGCTGTATAAAGAAGTCGGATCCTCCAGAATACCGTATGACAAGCGGGAGATGAAGGCGAAGCTGGGGGAGAATAATTTTTTTACGGACAGCCAGAGCGAGTACAAAAAGCATGTGAACCAGTCTGTTTTCGGATTCAGGAAAGCAGAACAGTATGAACAGTTTATCCGGCTGCTGGTAAAGGTTCGTGCGCCAAAGCTCTCCAAGGAATTCAAACCCACAAAGGTGTATGAGATTCTGAATGATTCTCTGCAGACTCTGACGGATGAAGATCTGCGTGCCATGGTGGATGCCATGGAGAAGATGGATGAGATTCAGGACAGCCTGGATATGCTCAGGCGTGCTTTCTCGGATGTAAAGATTATTCGGAATGAATATACGCGCTACAACCAGTATATGCTTGCCAGAAAAGCTCAGGGCTATCTTATGAAAAGACAGGAAGTGGAGTCTGCGCGGCAAAAACTGGATGCGAAGGAACAGGAAAAGCTGGAAATAGAAACAGAACAGAAGTCTGCCAGACAGCGTCTGGACGAGCTGACCGAAAAGAAGAAGCTGGCAGAAACAGAACGTGACGGATTGCTGGATACGGATCTGGAAGAAATGGACCGCAGGCTGGAACAGACGAGAGCGCAGAAGAAAGAAGCGGAGGGACATGAGAGACGCTGGAGCGACAAGATTGAAGAGTGCAAGGTACGGATCCGTGAGGAAGAGAGGCTGTTGAAAAACCTTCAGGACCGTCTGGAGCAGAGAAAAGAAAGGCTGTTGGAGGAGAAGCAGGAACTGGAGGAACAGCAGGATATCCTTCAGTGGCAGCAGCATGAAAAGGCATTGCATGTGCTGGATGAAGAAGAATGTGACGGCACGGATGAAATAGGGAAAGAACTTGACCGGCTGAAAGGTCTGATTGAAGTATGCCGCAAAGTGATCCGGCAGTATGAGGAGCTGGCTGCACAGTACGATAAGGCAGCTGAAGAGCTGGAACTTCTGAAAAGACAGGAGGCGGAGGAAGAGCAGAGGCTTTTGGCAGCCCGCGAGGCTGTTGTGGATGCGATCGACCTGTGGATTACGGATGTGTATGAGAAAGAGAAAAATTCAAGAGAATGGCATCCGGAAGCTGAGATACTTAAGGAGGCAGAACACGTTGCCCGCCAGTATCAGTCGGTGGAGGATGCGTTGAATGTGCAGGAGATTTTCCGCAGGGATTATGAGCAGCAGCGCCGAAAGCTGACTGATGAGAAAAGCCGATGGGAGCATGAATGGAACATCCGCCGGGAGGAGCTGGCACAGGCTGAACAAGAACTGAAGCTTGTTCAGAATCAGGAGGAACTGGAGCCGGAGCGGGATGAGAATTCCAGACTTTCCAGAATTGCCCTTCAGAAAGCCGGCATTTTGGCAGTACCTTTTTATAAGACGGTGGAGTTTGCCGGGGAACTGGAGGAGGCTGCCTGTGCGAGAATAGAGGCGCAGCTGCAAAAGATGGGAGTTCTGGATGCACTGGTGGTATCTCCGGAAGATTTTGAACGGATAAAAGCGGAATGCCCCGGTTTTCTGGACTCTGTTCTGTATGCGGAGAAAAACGGAACCTCCGGTTTTGCCGGTCTGGTTGTCAGTGAAGAACTGGATGATGGGCTGAAGGAGACGGTTTCCCGGATCCTCAGCAATTTTACCGGAGGGGATGGCACAGGACAGAGCGTTTCCCTGGGAAAAGACGGACAGTTTCGTCAGGGAATTCTTGCCGGTAAGGCAGATAAGTCCGGTGAAGCGGAGTTTGTCGGACTTCTGGCAAGAAAAAGAAGAAAAGAACAGAGAATACGGCAGCTGCAGGAAAAAATCTGTGATATTACGGCTTCTGTAAAGGATGCAGCAAACGAGATGGAACAGATTCAGAAAAGACTGGAAACGCTGCAGGAGGAATATCAGGGACTGCCGGGATTTGCGCAGATCAATCATGCACTGGAAGAGGAAAAAGACTGCTGCCTGAAGCTTCAGGTGATCAGTGGACAGCGAAAGAGGCAGGAAGAACAGGAACAGATGCTGGCACAGCAGAAAAATCAGAAATATCAGCTTATGCTTCAGCAGTGTAAACTTTTTCCATACGCAAGAACACTGGAGGCGTACGAGGAGGCGGGAGACGCCGCGGAAGAGTATCGGCGGATCTGGCAGGAAATAAGGGCGGAACTTCTGCAGTGCAGAGCGGAGCGCAGCATCTGCCTGGATAAGGAGGATAAGATCGCGCGGGATGAGCAGGCCATGGACGATGCCTTTGTGGAAATTCGGGGATACAGCACAAAAATCAAGGAGTGCAATATCCGGATCAGACAGTATGAAGAGTATCTTAACAGACCGGAGAATATTGAAAAAGCCAATCGGCTGATGCAGATCAAAGCGATTCTTGAAGAGATGAATACGGAGTATGGTGAGATCAGTGATGCGCTGATACGCCTGGATGTACGGCTGACCAGTCTGCTGGAGTCCCTGCCTGAACAGAAGGAGCGGCTGCAGCAGGCGATCGCGGAAGAGACGTGCCTGAGAAAGTATTTCGAGGAAGAGCTTTCTCTGAAACTGGTGTTTGACCGTGAGAGCCGCACGCTGCCTGACTGTGCCGCGGAAGCGGTGTCTGTCCTCCGGGACAGTGACAGGAACAGGGAACCGTCGGATATGCTTCAGTCGCTGTATCAGGTATATCAGCGCCATAACGGGAGCCTGACAAGCTATGGAACTTCGCTGGAAGAATGCTTCGGCGCGGTGGATGGGATGCCGGGAACCGGAGAAAATACCGGTGTGATCCGGAAAAGGGTTCGCGTAGTATCCGTATGGAATGGGAAAAAAGTATATCTGGAGGAGTTTTATGGAATACTGAAATCCTCCATTGATGAGACAGAACTGCTGATACAGAAAAAAGACAGGGAACTGTTCGAGGATATTCTGTCAAAGACGATCAGTCAGCAGCTGACAGACCGGATTGCAGAGAGCCGTAAGTGGGTTTCGGATATGTCACAGCTTATGAAGGAAATGGATACTTCCATGGGCTTAAGCTTTTCTCTGGACTGGAAACCACAGAAGGCGGAGAATGACGCGGAACTGGATACGGCAGACCTGGAACAGATTTTGCTTCGGGATCGTGCTCTTCTGACCATAGAAGATATTGAAAAGGTTGCGGGACATTTCAGAAGCAAAATACGCACGGAAAAGATGCGTCTGGAAGAAGAAGGCGGAGTCATAAACTATATGGAACTGGTAAGGGATGCACTGGATTATCGGAGATGGTTTGCGTTTCAGATGTATTTCAGACGGGGGGAGGAGCCGAGAAAGCCTCTGACCAATGCGGCATTTAACCGTTTCAGCGGAGGAGAAAAAGCAATGGCAATGTATGTTCCGCTTTTTGCGGCAGTCAATGCCCAGTATAAAAAGGCGGAAAAGAAAGATCACCCTCGTATGATTGCTCTGGATGAGGCATTTGCGGGTGTGGATGACAAAAATATCAGCAGTATGTTTGAGCTGGTTCATAAACTGGATTTTGATTACATTATGAATTCCCAGTCACTCTGGGGCTGCTTTGAAACGGTGAAGGGATTGAGAATCGCGGAATTATTCCGGCCGCAGAATTCCCAGACAGTTTCTGTTATACGTTATACATGGAACGGACATGAGAGGTCATTGGATGTGCAGTAGTAAAGAATGTGCCGAATATTTTAAAAAGCAGAATGCATACCGAAGATGTTTTGAGAAACTTCGAAAGAAATGGATGTCTTACGGGAGGCTGACCGGAAGAATTACTCTGCGGGATACATCAGAGGAAGAACGCCGGGCAATCGGCGGTGTGGTGGGAAAGGTGTTTTTTGAGAAGGATATTCAATTTTCGGCAGCGGAATTTGAACAGGGACTGCAGAGAACACGGTTTGCTCCTGTGGATATGAAAAAAGTGCTGGAAGCATATTTTGGAGAAACAATTTCTACGAATCAGGACAGGAAGCAGGAGAAACAGAAAGAGACAAGAGCATTTCTGGAGGGACTCTGTGTGCATTTTCAGGAATCGGGAGACAGAGAGTCCATCGCATTCCTGTGGATAAGCGATGTGCTCCTGGAGAAAAGATACGGATATCAGATATTGGTCAGAGAATACGGGAAGGATCCGGATGCAGCGCGGAAATATGCTGTAAATGTCGGAAATGCACTTATAAAACTGAAGATTGCACAGGAAGAGGAAAAGGAATGCCCTCTGGCAGTATTTGCTGCCGCAATATCCGGAAATCCGCATTATTTTGATCGTGGAACTGTAGCGGGACAGCTCCTGATCCATGCAATCTGCTGCTGGAAAAAGAGTAACTTGCCGGAAAATGCTCATCAGTGGCGGGAAATGCTGGTGTGTGCCGGGATTGTTCCTGATAATGTATCCAGTCTGCTGCATGTCTATGGACTGCGCCTGCGGACAAAAGAAGGATGGCATCCGGCCTATGAGGCGTTTTGCGCACGGAAAGAGCCGTGCGTTATAACGATGGAGAACCTGAAGGAGATTACCGGTGTGCAGGCTGTAGGAGATTGTGTCTACGTGGTGGAAAATGAGATGGTCTTCAGTTACCTGATTGACAACGTAAAATCAGAGAAGCTGACATTGTTGTGCACATCCGGGCAACTTCGTGCTGTGGCACTGGAACTGATCCGGATGATTCTTGAAACGGAGGTCAGTATTTATTACAGCGGGGATATTGATCCTGACGGAATCGGAATTGCGGACAGACTCAGGGTGAAATTCGGGCAAAGAATCAGGATATGGAGAATGACACCCCGGGATTACAGAATCAGTATTTCAGGGGAACAAATCGGAGCATCAGGTCTGGCAAAGCTGGAAAATATAAAAACTCCCCTTCTGAGAGAGACCGCATCATGTGTGAGAGAGAATGGTATGGCGGCATACCAGGAAAATCTTCTGGAAGACCTGCAAAATGACATCAGGCAGGGAGGGGGGAGTAACACATAAATCAGAAATGACATATTTCAGAAAAGAGGCTGTCCATAATGGACAGCCTTTTTGATGAGGACATTGCATCGATACTATATTGCTATTATATGTTATTTATGTTATAATAACAAAATTGGAAGCAATAATGCGGCGTATAAGAAAAGGAGGCGTGAAGATATGACGACGACAGAAATAATCAGCATTGCTTGCTCTGAACTTGGCACCACAAAAGCAGCCCTTGCAAAGAAAATGGGAGTGCTTCCGTCTTCTTTCTATAGAAAGCTTGCCAGAGAAAGCATGACTTTGGAAGAGCTTCTGAAGTGTCTTGATTTATTAGGAGTTACGATAGAGTTTAATCTTAAATACCCGAACGGTCATGAACGAAGTGCGCAGGCGAATTATGAGATACTTCTTGAAAGGATGGATTTGCTGGAAAAGGAACTGGAAGCTGCGAGGAAAGCTGCAGAGTTTCAGAAAAAATCATTAAAGGATCTGAGAACAGAGCTGAACAGTGCGGTCGGATATGCAGAACTTGGAATGAGACACGGTTCCAAAACAGAAGAATATATGGAAAGGATTCAGTTGGTTCTGGCCAATATGGAATCAACGGTTGCCTACACACTCGGTGAAACAGTAAATGATGAGCCAGACAGTGAAGATTCGGAGAGTATTGGAACGTTAGCGGGAAAGAGAGTTCTTCTTGTGGACGACAACGACCTGAACCGTGAGATCATGAAAGAAGTTCTTGTGGATTACGGCCTCTTTGTTGAGGAATCTAAAAATGGACGTGATGCAGTTGCGGCTGTAAAAGAAAACGAGCCCGGTTACTATCATTTTATCCTGATGGATATTGAAATGCCGGTGATGGACGGGTTTGAGGCTACGATGAAGATCCGGAAATTACCAAATCGAATCCGGGCAAACATTCCCATTATAGCCCTTACGGCAAATCCGGTTCCTGAAAACAGGGAAAGAGCAATGCTGGTGGGAATGGATGAATTCCTTGCAAAACCGGTAAATTCTGTTCGGATCATGAGAAGTCTGGCAAAATTTCAATGAGAATTGCGATGAATAGAAGAAATAACATAAAAACTTTTGAGTTGACAGCTGATTGATTTACGAATGCCAGGACTCTGAGTATTAAAAACGGGAAGGAGAAAACGAATGAGGAAGAAGAGAAGGTTCAGTCTGCTGCTCACTGTTATTATGGCAGTGACCATGCTTGCCGGTTGCGGAAATCAGAATGGAAGCACCGGAAAAACAGGAGAAGATGGGAAAATTTCCATCAGTATGTATATGTGGGACCGGTCCATGTTTAAGGAGTTTACTCCCTGGCTGGAGCAGAAGTTCCCCGACATTGAATTTACATTTATTCAGAGTTACAATACCATGGAATACTATAAGGATCTGCTGGCCCGGGGAGAGGACATGCCGGACATCATCACCTGTCGTCGGTTCTCTCTGAATGATGCAGCCCCTCTGGCTGACTATCTGATGGATCTCAGTCAGACCGAGGTGGCGGGTACTTTCTACTCAAGTTACCTGGAGGTCAACCGCGAGGACAGCGGTGCAATCCGTTGGCTGCCCATGTGCGCAGAGGTGGACTCTATCATGGCCAATAAGGATTTGTTCGATCAGTATAACATTCCTCTGCCCACCAATTATTCTGAGTTTGTGGCAGCCATCGATGCGTTTGAGGCAGTGGGCATCAAAGGCTTCCAGACTGACTGGGATTATGACTATTCCTGTCTGGAGACCATACAGGGCTGCGCCATCCCGGAACTGATGAGTCTGGAGGGAACTCAGTGGCGTATGGATTATGAAAGTGAAACAGATGATCACCAGGTGGGTCTGGATGATACAGTCTGGCCCATGGTCTTTGAAAAATATGCGCAGTTTCTGAAAGACGTGCGCTTTGAGCCCGGTGACGAGGAACTGCGGTTCACTCCGGTCACTGAGGCCTTCCGCAACGGGCAGACCGCCATGATCCGTAACACGGCGGCTCTGGCAGACATCATCACCAAGGAAGACGGCTTCAACAGCGTGATTCTGCCCTATTTCGGCGAGACATCTGAGGACAACTGGATCCTGACCTATCCCATGTGTCAGATGGCTGTTTCCGGCAAGGTGGAAGAGGACGAAGCCAAGAAGAAAGCCATCATGGATATTCTGCTGGCTGTCTTCAGTGAGGAAGGGCAGAAGGCCGTTGCAGCCGGCACCTCCGTACTGTCCTATAATAAGGAAGTGAATATTTCTTCCTCTCCCGCGCTCCAGTATGCGCAGGACTACATCGACAGCAACCACCTGTATATGCGTCTGGCTTCCACAGAGGTTTTTGCCGTCTCTCAGGATGTAGCCCACAGGATGATGACCGGTGAATATGATGCCAGGAGCGCCTATGAGGCATTTAACGCCCAAATCACAAACTATGTGGACCCGGATGCGGAGGAGATCCTGTTCACACAGAAGAATGATTATTCCAATGACTTTGGTGTTCACGGAAGTGCCGCAGCCTCTTCTATGATGAACACCCTGCGGGCGGCCTTTGACGACCAGATCGCAATAGGCTATTCCCCTGTAGCCAGCACCTCCATTTACGCCGGCACCTACACTCTTCAGCAGGCCAAGTGGGTTTTGACCGCCAGAAATGCCATCTATCGGGGCGAATACACCGGTGAAGAGGTTCGTCGGATTATGGAATGGCTGGTGAATGTGAAGGAGGATGGCTCCAATCCCATCTATCATAGAAATCTGATGCCTGTAACCAGCGGCCTGGAGTATACTGTCACCGAAACCGAGCGCGGAAAGTTTGCTCTGGAGGACATCACTGTGGACAGTAAGCCCCTGGATGACAATGCTACATACACCGTGTTGCTGGTGGGTGCGGACACCTTCCTGGAGCATGAGACTTTCTGCAACTGCCCCATGCCCGAGGACCTGAAATCCAAGCGGGAGGCATATCTGGTGAATGATTACTCCAGTCAGGAGTGCATGCAGGAGGCACTGACGAAAACAAAACAATTTCTGGAGCCTACGGAATATGTGACTATTCTTTCGGCTAAATGAGAAATCTGAGAAATCTGAAAAATCAGAAAGGAGGGCGGTACCATGAAAAAGCGACTGATTGTCCTGCTAATGGTGGTTTCGTTAATAGTGGGAGTAGTTAGCGCTGGTTTTACCTATTTTGCCTTTGTGTCTCAGACGATTTATGAAGAGAGTACTGCCCACCTTGTTGAAATCTTTCATCAGGCGAATCAGACTCTGTATAATCTGGTTTCTGTCAACTGGGGCCGTATGCGAATGTGGGTGCCGTACCTGGAGGATACGGAAAACGAAGCGGATATTATTGCTTATGTGGAACAGGCCCGGGAAGAAAGCAATTTCACCGATTTTTATTTCATCTCCCGAAATGGAGATTACATCACACTGGAGGGAAAGCGGGGGTATCTGGACCTCAGGAAGCAGCTTTCGTCTTTGATTCTGGAGCAGCAGCCGGTGGTCGCCAACTCCGTTGTCCCGGATAAGCCGGAGATCATGGTGTTTGCTGTTCCTGTAAATCATGGTACCTACCGTGACTTTGATTATGAGGCCATTGCCATTACCTATAACAATTCTGATATGGTGGAGGCTTTAAAGATTTCTGCCTTTGACGGAAAAGCCAGTACCTTTGCGGTTCTGCCTGATGGCCGGGTCGTTGTGGACAATGGCAGCGAAGATATGCAGAATATCTATAACTTTCTGGCACTGCTGGAAGACTCCGGCAGTATTACCGATCAGGAGATTGAAGACCTGCGCCATGACTTTCTCTCCGGCAATTCCGGTGAAATGGTGTTTGATGTAAATGGCAGGGACTATTATTTAGTCTATGAATCTGCGGATTTTCAGGACTGGACGGTTTTGGGTGTGGTGCCCACCGATGTGGTCAATGCCAGTATGAACAAGCTGCAGTCCATCACCATTACTGTGGTGTCGGGAATTGTCATTGCTCTGGCTGTGATGCTTCTGCTTCTGGTGATACAGCAAAACAGACAGAAACTGAAACGAAAGGATAATGAACTTCTTGCCCGTGACGAGCTGTTCTCCAAGCTGTCCATCAATGTGGATGATGTTTTCCTGATGGTGGATGCGAAAAACCTTCATGTGGAATATGTCAGTCCTAATATTGAAAAGCTGATTGGCTTTTCGGAGCAGCAGATTCTCAGTGATATTTATGAGATAGAGCATCTTATCAGGCCGGACGAATCGATGCACATACTGGATCAGCTGTCGGAAATTCTGCCGGGAGAGCAGCGCGAATGGGACAGAGAGTATATCCATCAGAAGACCGGCAAGGAGTTATGGTTCCGCGTGGTCGTATTCTGCACCGACATTCAGGGTGAGAAGAAATATATTCTGGATTTATCTGACCGTACGAAGGACAAGAAGATTAATCAGAAACTGGAGGATGCCGTCCATACTGCGGAAAATGCAAACCAGGCAAAGACTATTTTCCTGAACAATATGTCCCACGATATACGGACACCTATGAATGCAATCATCGGCTTTACCAACATCGCCATGAAGCATGATCCAAAACCGGAAGTGAGGGGCTGCCTGGAGAAGATTGGAGAAAGCTCTGAGCATCTGCTGACACTTATCAATGATGTACTGGATATCAGCCGCATCGAGAGCGGAAAAATCAAATTTGCTCCCATTCCTGCCGATATTTCAGAAGTCTCAAATACAGTGCTGAGCATCATGTACGGATTTCTGTCCAATCGAAGCATTTCATTTCACACAAATCTGGAGGTGCCCGAAACACCCTATGTGCTTGCCGATACAGTCCGTATCCGGGAAGTACTGGTAAATATTCTCGGAAATGCGGTGAAATTTACAGAAGACGGTGGCAGCATCGACTTTGAAGCCAGTTACCATCCGGGAGGAGATGACAGGCACATCACAGTACGCTACCGGGTGGAAGATACCGGCGTAGGCATGACGGAGGACTTTATAGAGCATATCTTCGATGAGTTTTCTCAGGAAGAGAACAATGCACGGACGCAATATAAAGGCACTGGACTGGGCATGGCCATCACAAAGCGGTATGTGGACCTGATGGGTGGCACCATTTCTGTGAAAAGCAGAAAGGGTGAGGGCTCCACTTTTACGGTAGAGCTTCCTCTGGAACTGACCGATGAAAGCAATGTTCAGAAACAGGATTACTCCAACGTCAATGCGGATTTGATGGGTGTGAAGATATTGCTGGCAGAGGACAACGATCTGAACGCAGAGATTGCAATGGTGCAGCTGGAGGAATTGGGCATTCTTGTGACCAGAGCCTCCAACGGAAAGGACGCAGTAAGAATATTTGCAGAGAATTCGCCGGGAACCTTTGACATGATCCTTATGGATATCATGATGCCGGAGATGAATGGATATGAAGCCACCGAGGCGATCCGTTCCCTGCATAACTGCCCTGATGCCCGTGACATTCCTGTCATTGCCATGACAGCCAACGCTTTTGCTGAGGATGTGCAGGCATCATTGGATGCAGGTATGAATGGACATATTGCCAAGCCCATTGTTATAGATGAGGTGATCAAGACGATTGCGCGGAATGTAAACAGATGACTTTGTTTGTGTCAGTATAGATATCACATAATATTGTTTTTAAAAAGCCGGAAGCGGCAGGCAACGAGCAGAAACTGGTCTGGAGTAAAATGTCCAGACAGGAAAATGCAGTCAGGGATTTTTATGCATAACCGTCTGGACATACAGAAAAAGCAACAGACAATCAGATGGTTCCTTCCGTCATCTGTTTCCATGCAAGCTGCAGAGAATCGATGATCTCAAGATGCTGCGGACAGGCTTTCATACATTCACCACACTGGAGGCAGTTTTTGGGTGTCATGCCAAGGCGGATAAGCTCCTGATAATTCCAGTTGGATTCGGGATCGTCACAATAAAGGGAACATTCATTCCAGGCTGCAAATACGCGGGGAATGTCTACTCCGCCCGGGCACGGCATACAGTATTTACATCCGGTACATCCGATTTTTGTACGTGCATTGTATGCATTTCTTACTTCGGACATTAAATCCAGCTCTTCGCCGCTCATGATATTTGCACCAACCGTGTCAAAGATGCGAAGATTCTCCTCGATCTGTTCAGGCTCGTTGCATCCGGAGAGAACAGTCATGATTTCCGGATTGTTTGCAAGCCAGCGGAATGCCCATTCAACCGGAGTGCGTTTTACCGGGAATGCATCGTAAAGCGCCTGAACATTTTCAGGAGCTTTGGCAAGCTTCCCGCCCAGGAGACCCTCCATGATGACAACGGGAATTCCAAGTTCTCCTGCAAGCTTAAGCCCTTTTGTACCTGCCTGATGGTCAATATCCATGAAGTTATACTGAATCTGAACCATATCCCAGTCATAGTCTTTGATTATATACTCGAAGTCCTCATAACTGCCATGGAAAGAAAAGCATTTATATCGGATCTTTCCCTCTTTCTTCTTATCTTCGAAGAAACGGTCAGCACCGATTGCTTTAAACTGTTCCCATTTTTTCCGGTCAATCCCATGCATGAGATAGAAATCAATATAGTCTGTCTGAAGCTTGGCAAGCTCTGAATTCAGAAGAGCTTCCATCTCTTCATAATTATGGACATGCTCAAGCGGCATTTTTGTGGCGATTGTCACTTTTTCACGATATCCATCCAGAAGAGCTTTTCCAAGTACGATCTCCGATGTTTTATCGAGATAAACGTAAGCTGTATCAAGATATGTAACTCCTCCATCGATGGCCTGTCGGATCAGTTTGACAGCCTTTTCTTCGTCAATGATGGAGTCACCGGATGCAGGCCCGTTAAATCTCATACATCCCAGACCAAATATGGAGGCCGGTTTTTCGATTTTTGCAAATTTTCTGTATTTCATAGCAACACCTCTTCTTCCTTTTTTTTTAATTATACAATATAGAAAGCAAAACAGGAAGATAAAAACAATTTCTTTCAGAAAAGAGATTTCCTCAGAAGAGTGTTGGTGTTATAATGGAAATATAAACTGAAGAAGGAGAATGCACTATGAAGATTACACGTAAATATGGAGAAAGTATTTCACCGGAAATGATAGGTCTTTTCTTTGAAGACATTAATTTTGCCGCAGATGGCGGACTCTATGCAGAAATGATCGAGAACCGTTCTTTTGAAGCAAAAGAAGGATTTGGAACACCTGGTAAATTCTATGCAGTGGATGATTACGGTTATGCATGGAAACCTGCTTACAAGGAAGGGGAACAGCCTCCGCGCCTGCAGTATGTAACCGGAACACCGCTTTCCATGGAAAATCCTCATTACCTGAGATTAACCACAAATGCTTCCGGACAGGGCTTTGCAAATCAGGCATATGACGGAATTTATCTGGAAAAGAGCAAAAAATACAATGTTTCTTTCTATGCAAGATGTGTGGCTTTTGAGGGAGAAGCTTTTGCCGTTGAAATTAAAAAAGATGGAAAGGTGTATGCAGGAGGAGCAGTGCAGGCTGTAAAACCGATGCCTTATGCACCATTTACGGATCTGACAGTAGAATTTCCGTTGACGGAGGGGCCGTTTGCGGGAGGCGAATTTGGTATTGCAGGCGGAAGTGGACAGACTTCAGATAATTATTAA
>SFEV01000114.1 GCA_004557975.1 Lachnospiraceae bacterium | reverse complement strand
TCCGTCCGTCTCCATGTATATGCCTATTGGCATTCCTCCCGGAATCAACAGATTCTCGGATCCGGTGCCTGCGCTCACCTCTTTTTTCAGTTCCTCCCTTTTTATCTGCAGGAAGCAGTAGCTGCCGCCGACCGTCACGGCAAACACCAATAAAATAATCAGCATTCTTCGATACCATCTGACTGTCATGTCTGTTCCCCTTTCTCCTGCTTTTTCTGAAGATTCTGATGAAAAAACGTAAGTGTTCAGAGCCAACTTTGAAACCACTGCTCGGCTCTGAACAGATACAAAAAAAGCAGGAAACTTGTGTTCCTGCTTTTAGTATGCAAAAAATATCTTTATTTTAAACCGGATGCCAGATTTTTCATTTCTTCGGCATTGCGAAGCACTGCATCCGTGATCTGGGCGCCTCCCAGAATCCGCGCCAGTTCTCTTACGGATGCTTCTTCGTCCAGCCGGGAAATGCTGGTTTTCGTCACATGATTTTCCACTTTTTTTTCGATCGCATAATGGGCATCCGCCATCGCTGCGATCTGCGCCAGATGGGTAATGCAAATCACCTGATGTTTCCGCCCGATCACGCCCATCTTCTCGGAGACCTTCTGCGCCGTGCGTCCGCTGATCCCCACATCGATTTCGTCAAATATCAGTGTCTCGATCTCATCTTTATCTGCAAGAACCGACTTGATTGCCAGCATGATTCGGGATAGTTCACCGCCGGATGCGACCTCCGCCAGCGGCTTTTGGGGCTGTCCCGGATTCATGGAAATCATAAACTCCACATCATCAGTTCCTTCCGCTGTGTAATCCTGGGTTCTTGTGAACCGGATCTCAAATTGTACTTCAAGGAAATTCAGATCCAAAAGCCCTTCCCGAATCTTTTCCTGCAGTTTCTTCGCCTCTTTTTGGCGAATCCGGCTCAGTTTTTCACACAGCTCCCCTAATTTATCCTCTGCGTCTTTTAGGCGGACTTTCAGGGTATCCAGATAATGATCGTAATCCTGAAGGATCTGAAGTCGCTGCTGCTGTTTTTCACAGTATTCGAGAATCTCCGTCACAGTGTTGCCGTATTTGGACTTGAGGTGATTGATATCGTTCAGTCTGCTCTCCACTTCATAGAAAGCTTCCGGTGAAAAAGACAGCGAATCCGTGTAATCTCTCAGTTCCCGGCTGAAATCCCCCAGAAGGCTCTCCACTTCCATGATCTGGCCGTACAGCTCTTCCGTATGCTTGTCGTATCCGGTCGCATCTGCGATGGCACGGACAGCGCGTCCCAGAAGTTCGCCTGCATTTTCCTGGTTCTCTCCTGCCAGATAGGCATAGGCCTCTTCCAGACTCTCTGCGATTCGTTTGCCGGACACCATCTTTCGATATGTTTCTTCTATTTCCAAATCTTCTTCTTCGGATAGTCCCGCATTCTGGATCTCTTCGATCTCAAATTCCAGGAAGGAAATCTCCTTCAGTCTCTGAGCTTCATCCGTATCCGCCTCGTTCAGTTCCTTTTGCACGGCACGATATGTCCGGTACGCTTCCTGTACCTGTTTTTTCACACCGTCCGCATCCTTGGCAAATGCATCGAGTATGGCCAGGTGATTCTTTTTATAAAGCAGGGATTGATGCTCATGCTGTCCGTGTATATCAATAAGCGCCGATGCCACTTCCCGGATCTTAGAGGCTGTCACCGTCTCCCCGTTGATCCGGCTCACACTTCTGGAGCCCGTCAGTTTGCGGCTGATGATGATCTGCCCGTCATCCGGATGAATCTCCAGCTCTTCAAGCTTGCGGATCGTCTCAGGAGAATTCACGGAAAAGGTAAGCTCTACAAGCCCCGCATCCGTTCCTTTTCGCAGCATATCAGCTGAATAGCGCCCGCCGAGGGCAAGACTCACACTTCCCAATACGATTGATTTTCCTGCCCCAGTCTCTCCGGTCAGAATATTCAGACCTTCCGCAAAATCCACTTCGACCTCATCGATCAGGGCGAGATTCTTCACATGTAGATTCTGTAACATGCTTCCTCCTGTTCTACTTTTCAGCTACTTCGCGAGCAGCTTCTTGATCTTTTCCATCAAAAGGATGGTATCATCCACACTTCGCACCGCGCACATCACGGTGTCGTCTCCGGCAATACATCCCACCAGTTCTGTCCATTTCATCGCGTCCAGAGCGGCCCCCACTGCCATCGCCATCCCGGAGACCGTCTTGATGACCAGAATATTCTGTGCCATATCCATGGACACGAATCCGTCACGCAGAATGCGGATATACTTTTCTCCCATGGCAGTATTTCCGCTTTCCAGTACTGCGTATTTCTGTTTTCCGTTCTCAGCCGGAACTTTCGTAAGCTTGAGGTCCCGGATATCTCTGGACACCGTTGCCTGTGTCACATGGAAACCAACCTGGTTCAGCCG
>SFEV01000062.1 GCA_004557975.1 Lachnospiraceae bacterium | reverse complement strand
CTAATAATACTACTAATAATAAGACTGATAGGAACAAGACTGATATAATGAGTTCTGTGTGTGTTAATTCTATATCGATGGAACAATTTGTCCTTGAACTTAAAAATCGAGGGAAAAGCGTTACTTTTTTTAAGGTTATGTTTGAAATGAATACAGGGATATGATAAGATTTGAAATACGGAACCCATGACAGGGGTGGTAGCCTCCCTAGCTTAATGACCGGCTTGCTGATATCCTTTGGTACATTAGTAGTTGCGTTTCTGACCTTTCTCGATAATAAGAGAAATAGCAGAAGAAAATAAAAATGCCTTACCTGTCTGCCAACAGGTAAGGCGGCGCTCGTAAGACTGCAATAACACTTTGCTTGGGAGCATCCACTTTTGGAATGGATACTTTCCGTTGAAAGGCATCTGTTACAGCAGATGTCTTTCTTTATTTAGAATATAACACAAGATAGAATAATATTCAACTTATGAAAACATATTTTTGTGAGTTGAATAATTTTTTAATTTGATATTGATGCAATGCGTAATATGTGATAAGATATTATTGATAGAGGTGGTTATAATCATGGATGTTCAGAAGGAAGTAAAGTCACTTAGAGAAAGTATGAATATGAACAGAAGAGAATTCTGTGAATACTTTGATATCCCGTATCGTACAGTAACTGATTGGGAGGCTGGAAAAAGATCTATGCCAGACTACGTTTTCCGGCTCATGGAATACAAGGCAAGAGCTGAAAAAATGCTTGTAAAAGATCAGGATCGGGAGCCAGTACAGCGCTGCGACTAATGCTCTGGTAAAGTGCGAAGTGGGGTGTTCTTCGGAAAGTATAGTATCCTCATTTGTACTTGAAAAAGAGTAATAATGCAGACGCTTGAGGAGCACTTTCTGAAAAACTTGAAATTTGATGAAAATTCTGGTAGTTTTTAAAAACTACTGCAAAAACTACCAAAGAACCTACCAAAACAAAAAAGGTTAAAGATTTGATTAAAAAAATAAAAAAGGAAAAAAACGGAATTCTTCCCGTAAATAAAGGGTTTTTCCGAGGAAAAAAGCGGAGAAAAGAGGGGTTCCGGGGTGGTTCAAACGGGCAACATCAAAGAGCAGTTCTGGCGGAACATGGTTATCCAAAGTTCCGATTTGAAAAATACTTTCCTCAGGACATGTTTTTTTACTTTTCAGCAAAGCGTTAGTTGTACGATTGCGTTCCGGATGCCGATTTTTTTCATTTCTGGCATTTTGATTATTTACAAAGTTCTGGTATTGAGAAGCATAAAAGTATTGCTCCACTTCTTCAAAGGAACTTGCCAGTTGGTCTGTTTTACTATCATGAATAAGGTTCCGGTAACCATTGTAACAGTCCCAGTAGATATTTCTCTCTGCCTGAGTATCATCAATATGCTCACTATTGTGGATATTAAAATTTCTGTCATTGTGTTTTGGATTATAAGTGCCATTTTTTCCGGCACGACCATTGTGTCTTGTTAATTTCATTGTGATTTCCTCCTTTTTTCAATTTTTTTAGTGGTGGTTAGGGATGAGAAGCGGATTCCTTGCTGCTTTTAGCGTCAAGTAATACCCAGTACTAAGTGGCGAAGCGCCGCTTAACTGGGCAAGGCTGCCGCCCTTGACCTGCACAAAGGGTTGCTTCTCCGCTCCGCTTCGGTCGGTGCTAAACAAGTGCCACTGGCACTTAGCACCCTCTGTACTCCTGCGCCGAACAAACTGACCTTCTTTCCTTTGCAGGGAAGCTCAATCAGCTTTTTCGGTTTCTGTGAAATGGTTCACTGAACTTTTCCCAAAAGAAAAGCCGACGTATTTTGATTTCCTCTCAAATACATCGGCATCATCATCTGACTTGACAGTCATATTCAATTAAATAAAGATATTGTGAAGAAAAAAGTAAACGCTTTAGATAGCAGCAATAATATTTACATCATTACACCTTTTACTGGAGATATGACAAAATGGCAAAAATGATACCATGATATATCAATCGATTTTTCAGCAATCTACACATCTAAGAATATCTAACTATATTTTGTCATTTTTATCATTTCTGTCATTTTACGTTATTGATAAATCCAACTGTTCAAACGGATTATTTATCGTATCGTCTATCGTTTCAAAATCCGATTCTTTCACAGAAGTATCTTTAAAATAATAAGCGCCATCGGAATAACGTTTAATCATAAAGCCTTTATCTGCCATATACTCCCAGAATTTTGACTTGCCATGTGGCTTTCGTCCATTATCTTCGCAGTAATCTTCGTACATTTTATAAACATCACTTCGTTTCATTTTCTCACCAGATTTATGGCAGAGCATATCATCGGTAAATGCCTTTACGCTGTCTGCAGAACGATAAAGATTAACGATACATTCTTTGCTGTGATCACTTTCAGTAAAATGATTGTCATTGTATAGCTGCTTCAATGCCAGCATTGCCATGTGGACGGCATAATCGGATTCCTTGCACATTTTTTCTTTAAGTTGAGAATCCTTTTCTTCTTCAGAAATACTACGATTAATGTCCAGAACCAACAAACGTCGATAGTAAGCATTTGTTTTATCGTCCAGATTCAATGGCATTTCATTAGCTGAGAACAACAACTTTGCATAACTGTTAAATTGTGTTGGGTCTTGTCCTTTCTTTTCATAAAGTAGCGTATCTTCACCAACCGCTTTCTTAATAACATCTACATTTTCCATGGCTGTACTTGGAATATCAGCACATGCATTTAACAATTTCCCAAACAATCCGGTAGGATAAAAACGTTGATTTAAATTCTGCAATGACATACTTGAAAAATTACCGGAACCAACCATGTGTTGTGTAAATGAAATAGCAATAGATTTTCCTGTTCCGCCTTTTCCCTTTATCATTAGGAACTTCTGGAAACGAGTATCCGTAGTCATGCAATAGCCAAGATATTGCCAGAACATCTGCTGATCGGTTTTGTCTGGAATAGAGGAATCCAGATATTTACGGATATGAGTTCCACCAGAGAGAGCTGTTTCTGTTTGTTCCGGATAAAAGGAAAAAGGTATTTGGTTAATCATCAGATATTTGGTGTCATGTTCGATCAACCTCCATTCCATCACATCAAAATATCCATTCTGAAAATTCACCCAATGAGATGGTTGGTTGTTAAGGTCTGAAAAATGTTTCTGTACCTGTGCTTGTGATACCAGAAGATTATAAATGCTCTGGATGGTGGTCGCCTTGATATAGTCACGAAAAATCATTTTTTGAATATGCGATTTCAAACGAATTCCATTATGATCTTCGTGATAACAACCTTTTTCATAGATATAAGGTGTGTTTCCAAGCATAAAAAAAGGAAACGTCTGTATTAGATAGTCGACAATCTCCATATCAAATACACCGATTCGCTTTCCCTGTTCATTAAATTTGTGGAATTTATTTAAGTCCGGAGGTTCATTTTGTCTGCCTTCAAAGCGTTTGATAAAATCTGAAAGGACTGCTTTTAGCTCCTGTTGGTATTCCAGCTTTGCAAGGTATTCTTTATTTTTGAATATTGACCATCCTTTTCGGAAGGTCAGATAATTGTTCTGGCAGAACTGTTCCAGTAAATCATTCGTTTTCTTCATGGTGCAAGCCGGTACATAACAGTAATCTGTCTGATAGGTTCCCGTACAGGCAATTTCAACCATATAAGTGATAAAATTCTCAATATCGTAATAGCCATCTCTTTCTGGCAGCAGAGCAACCGCATAGTATCCGGCAGCAATCACAGCAAAAGCAAGTTCTTGATCATCTACGAGGAACAGATATTTTTGTTCCATTGTTTCCGGTTTTGTTTTCATATAGTGTTCTAAAAAGTTTTTATTCATGTAAATCCCTCCTCAAATTGAAAAAAGACACCTCTTTTCAGAAGCGTCTTCTTCATGTAAAATACCTAGAAAGTGGTTGTTTGTGCGGCTTTCGCACTATTCAGACCATCAATCCAGTTGCATAATATAATAATCGTTTCAAGATTTACATTGATAAGCGCCCGCCACCTTTTCGACCTCCCAGCACATCCTTTCCTTTCAGATCCACCTTTTCGACCTCCCAGCACATCCTTTCCTTTCAGATCTTCCCATGTAAAATCAGGCATCTCTTCTCTGGCTACGAGAAAATTTCCGGCGCGCTGTGTAAGCTGTGCGAAGTTGACAGGCGCGTCGGCGGCACCGCCGCTGTACGCATAGATCGAAGCTTCCGATCCCATAAAACCGATATCGGCCTCACCGGAGAGCAGGGCGGTCATCACCTTGTCGGCTCCGAAGCCTGTGACCAGATTCAATTCAATTCCCTCTTCTTCGAAATATCCAAGCTCGATAGCAGCATACTGCGGTGCATAAAAAACAGAATGGGCCACCTCATTCAGAGTGACCATCGTAAGTTCTTCAGAGGTTTCTTCCTCCGCGCATGATACGGTCATCAGCGCGGATGCGGCCATCAGTGCAGCGGTCGCTGCGGCAATCAGTTTTTTCTTCATAAACAGAGTCCTTTTTTGCTCTTTCTTTCAGTGTATGTGGGAAAAGAAAAATGGTGCGATGTATCGGCTGAAAATGAATGCCATGTTATTATTTGACAGGATTCCCCAGTATTTATCGGGATGTAAAATAATAAGGGTTGAATTCAAAAATATTCTGTGAGAGAATCGGAATATCATGAACCGTCAGAAGTCGTGTAAACGGGAGAACTTCCGGCGGCACAGCATAAAATACGTCATGGCGGAAAGGAAATACAGACTATGGATAAAGAAAAAGAAGAAAAAATCAATCACTACCGGGAGCTGAACAGAACTGCCCGGCGCGGGGAAATCGTCTGTGCAGGTTCTTCTCTTATGGAGATGTTTCCCGTCAGTCAGCTGGCACAGGAAGCGGGCTGTGAGAAAGTGATCTACAACAGAGGCGTCAGCGGATTTATCACAGATGAGCTTTTGGAAAATCTGGATGTGTGTATCCTGGATTTGAAGCCTGCAAGGCTCTTTATCAATATAGGTACAAACGATCTGAACGATCCTGCAGTCACTGCTGATGATCTCATGAAAAAGTATGACTGTATCCTTAATCTTGTGGAAGCTGCTCTGCCGCAGACAGAAATTTATCTGATGGCGTATTATCCCGTAAATTATGAGGCGGCTGCGGAAGATATGAAGGAATGCCTCAGAGTGAGAAACAACGGGAGGATCAATGAGGCCAATGAGCATGTGCGAAAGCTCGCCGAAAAGCACGGCAAGCGCTACATCGATGTAAACAGGATGCTGAAAGATGAGGAAGGAAGGCTGAGGGCGGAATTCACCATAGAAGGCATGCATATCAATGAGCAGGGCTACAGAGCCATGTTTCCGGATTTCCTCGCATACGTCAATGAACCGTCTTGGAAATAATTGTCGTGTCTGCTGAACAGTGATTGACAAATAGTTTCGGTTGAATTAGAATAAAAAATCGGATACAACTGTTTATAATTAGAGAAAATAGTTGAGATTTTGTGGAGGAATCACAGAGATGAGATACGAGTTTAAAAAGATTGAGCCGAAATGGCAGGCAAAGTGGGAGGAGAGCAAAATCTTCGAGGCTGAGGATCACAGCAGCAAGCCGAAGTTTTACGGACTGGTAGAGTTCCCGTATCCCAGCGGTGCAGGTATGCACGTGGGACATATCAAGGCGTACTCCAGCCTGGAGGTTATTTCCAGAAAGCGCCGTATGGAAGGGTACAATGTACTTTTTCCCATCGGATTTGATGCGTTCGGTCTGCCGACTGAGAACTATGCGGTAAAGACGGGCACACATCCGCGTATTATTACAGATGAAAATATCAGGAGATTCTCCAACCAGTTAAAGAAAGTAGGCTTCTCCTTTGACTGGAGCCGTGTGATCGACACGACAGATGAGGATTACTATAAATGGACCCAGTGGATTTTCCTGAAGATGTTTGAGAAGGGACTTGTGTTCCGTGACAGGACGCTGGTAAACTACTGCCCGCACTGCAAGGTTGTGCTTTCCAATGAGGACAGCCAGGGCGGAAAATGCGATATCTGCCACAGCGATGTTGTGCAGAAATCCAAGGATGTATGGTATCTGAGAATTACACAGTATGCGGACAAGCTTCTGGAAGGTCTGGAGGAAGTGGACTATCCGGAGAATGTCAAGCAGCAGCAGATCAACTGGATCGGTAAGTCAAAGGGAGCTTTTGTGAATTTTACCATTGACGGTCTGGATGAGAAGCTGAGAATTTATACCACGAGACCGGATACGCTGTTCGGTGTCACCTTCATGGTAATTGCACCGGAGCATCCGATTATCGACAAGTACGCGGACAGAGTCACAAATATGGCTGAGATCGAAGCGTACCGCAGCGAATGTGCGAAGAAGACAGAGTTTGAGAGAACTCAGCTTGTAAAAGATAAGACAGGTGTGAAGATTCAGGGCCTGGAGGCTGTCAATCCGGTCAACGGCAAGAAGATTCCGATTTACATTGCAGACTATGTAATGATGGGATACGGCACCGGCGCGATCATGGCAGTACCTGCCCATGACCAGCGTGACTACGATTTTGCGAAGGCTTTTGGCATTGATATCATTGAAGTTATCAAGGGCGGCGACATCTCAAAAGAAGCGTACACCGGTGACGGCGAGATGGTCAATTCCGATTTCCTGAACGGATATACCAACAAGCATGACTCCATTGAGCGCATGCTGGAGGAGCTGGCAAAGACGGGCATCGGCGAGGCTGGTGTTCAGTATAAGATGAAAGACTGGGCATTCAACCGTCAGAGATACTGGGGCGAGCCGATTCCGCTTATTCACTGCCCGCACTGCGGCGTTGTTGCTGTTCCCTATGAGGAGCTTCCTCTGCGCCTGCCGGATGTGAAGGATTTTGAGCCGGGTGAGGACGGACAGTCTCCGCTGGCAAAGATTGATTCCTTTGTCAACTGCACCTGCCCGAAGTGCGGCGCTGCGGCAAAGAGAGAGACGGACACCATGCCTCAGTGGGCAGGATCTTCCTGGTACTTCCTGAGATACATTGATCCGCATAACGACAATACGCTGGCAGATGAGGACAAGCTGAAATACTGGATGCCGGTTGACTGGTACAACGGCGGCATGGAGCACGTGACCAGACATATGATCTATTCCAGATTCTGGCATCATTTCCTGTATGATATCGGTGCGGTAAATACACCGGAGCCCTATGCGAAGCGTTCCATTCAGGGTCTGATTCTCGGACCGGACGGAGACAAGATGAGCAAATCCAAGGGCAATGTGGTGGACCCGCTGGATATTGTGGAAGAATACGGAGCAGACACACTGCGCACCTACGTGCTGTTTATGGGTGACTACGGTGCAGCTACGCCTTGGAACGACAGTTCCGTGAAGGGTTGTAAGAAGTTCCTGGACCGTGTGGCAGGACTGACCGATCTGGTGACAGAGGAGCCGGTATCTGCGGAGCTGGAGATGAAGTTCCATCGCACCATCAAAAAGGTGACATCAGACATTGAAAGCCTGAAGTTCAACACTGCAATCGCCAGCCTGATGACGCTGATCAACGATATTACGGCAGAGGGACATATCGGCAGAGATGAGCTTATGATCTTTATCAAGCTGCTCAGCCCCTTCGCACCGCATCTGTGCGAGGAAATCTGGGAAATGTTCGGAGGCGGGGGCTTCCTGGCAGTTGCTTCCTGGCCGGAGTACAATGAGGAAAAGACCGTTGCAAAGACCATCGAGATCGGTGTACAGGTGAACGGAAAAGTAAAGGGCACCATCGTGATTCCGACAGACTGTGAGAAGGAAGAAGCATTTGCCATTGCAAAGGCAGACAAAAAGATCGCTTCCCTGCTGGCAGGCAAGAATCTGGTGAAAGAGATTTACGTTCCCAACAAGATCGTAAACTTTGTGGCAAAATAAAAGGGTTGACGCATCCGGTATGATGTGTTATTGTGAAAAAAATAAAACTACGGAGGAGTAATATGACATCTATTGTAAGCAAAGAGGATTCAGCAAACTGAATACCTGTCGGCAGATTTCCTGTTTACGCTACGAGTCTGCCCGTACACCAGCGGAATTTTGCCGGTGTATCTGCGCCTTACAAATGCTGTATAACTCCATTTAGTTCATATCTGTATGAGGATGAGAAAAAGCATGGCTGTATGGTCATGCTTTTTTTCCAAAAATGTTTGTCAGATATGTCACGATATGTTCAGAAAGAACCATGGAGAAATCTGTTTTGCAGGTGATCCATGGTTTTCTTTTATCCTGAATGTACGGAAAGCTGCTCAATGTATGTAAATAACACAGCGGCAGGTGTACTTTTTCCGGGCAGCAGTATAAGTATCCTGCAGACAGGCGTACTTCTGTAAGGCAGCAGTATAGGTAACCTGCAGGCACAGGCGTACTTCTGTAAGGCAGCAATATAGGTAAACTGCAGGCACAGGCGCATGAAAAGCAGAGTGTATGAGCGGCAGAGAACGCGGAGAAATTAAAAGAACGGAAGCCGGACAAGTATGGACATAAGGAATAAATAGTCAGGGATGGAAGACAGAAAAGAAAGAAAATCCGGAAGGAAAGGAATCAGGTAAATAAAATGAACACTGAACATATGCTGGAATTTGACAAAATAAAAGAGCTCTGGGCAGAGCAGGCACTGACAGAGCATGCCAGGGAGCGGATACGCAATATGCATCCGATGATGTCGGAGCGCGAGCTGTCTGCGGGGCTCCGGGAGACGACTGAGAGCCGCAGGATGATAGAGACATGCGGCAACCCGCCTCTTGTCTCTCTTCGCGGGCTGGAGCAGCTGCTGGATGCGGCCTGGAGAGGGGAAGCGCTGTCGGCCGCAGAGCTGACACAGATCGGTACATCACTCGGTGCTGTGAACAGGCTGAAAAATTATCTGAAGAAGGGGGAACGACTGGAAATCTCTCTCGCATATTATGAAGAGAACCTGGAGCCGCTGGAGAAAATCAGGGAAGAGATTGAAGTCTGCATTGTGGCTGATGAAGTGGCAGATGGCGCGTCCGGCTTTCTACGCTCCCTGAGAAACCGCATATCTGATGCGGAAGACAGGATGCGCGGGAAAGCGGAATCGGTCATACGTGCAAACAGGGAATGTATGTCAGATCATTTCAGTACCTTCAGAAACGGGCGCATCTGCGTTCCGGTAAAAAAAGAGTACCGCTTCAGAATTGCAGGAAATGTAATTGACAAATCGTCCACGGGAAATACGCTGTTTGTGGAGCCGGCAGCCTCTGAAAAAATTTTTGAGGAGCTCCAGGAACTCAGACTGGAGGAGGAGAATGAAGTGCGCCGCATTCTGTATCTGCTCACGTCGATGATTGCAGATGCAGACAGTGCATTCCGGCAGAATATCAGGACAGTGGAACGTCTCGACTTTGCATTTTCCAAAGGAAAGCTGAGCCTCTGCTATGATGGCTCGGAACCGCAAATCCTGCAGGAGCGCAGAATCGTTCTGCAGGATGCCAGACATCCCCTTATGAAGAAAGAGACCTGCGTACCGCTGCAGTTTTCCATCGGGGATGGCGTAAACGGTATTGTGATTACGGGCCCCAATACAGGGGGAAAGACTGTCGCGATCAAAACAGTGGCGTTAAACTGCATGATGGCCCAGTGCGGTCTCCACGTTTCCTGCAGGCAGGCTGCTGTCTGTATGAACAGCAGCTATCTGTGTGATATCGGAGACGGGCAGAATCTGTCGGAAAATCTCTCCACATTTTCTGCGCATATCACCAACGTGCTCGATATTCTGCGGGCTGCAGACGAGGAGAGTCTCGTTATTATGGATGAACTCGGTTCCGGCACAGATCCTCTTGAGGGAATGGGAATCGCTGTGTCGATTCTCGAAGAGCTGAGAAAGAGCAGAGCTCTGTTTCTGGTGACGACACATTATCCCGAGGTGAAGGTGTACGCGGAAAAAACAGAAGGAATTGTAAATGCGCGCATGACATTTGACAGAGAAAATCTGAGACCTCTGTATCAGATGGTGATTGGGGAAGCGGGAGAGAGCTGCGCATTTTATATTGCAGGAAAGCTGGGCATGCCGGAGACGATGCTGCGCCGTGCGGCAGAGGCAGCGTACGGGGATGCAGGGAGAAATATTGCATCGACTGAGATGATGTGGAAAAATACCGGGCAGCAGAGCGCATACAGGGAAGGAGAAAACGGACTGCCGCAAGACTTGCAGAATCCTTCGGAAAAGCCTGAAGTATCATCGCATGAAAGCTGCAGACAGAATAAAAAAAAGATTCAGAGAGATCTTCAGCCCCGTGCTAAGAAAAAGGAAATCCCGTTTCGGACAGGCGACAGTGTCATGGTGCTTCCGGACAAAAAGAAGGGGATCGTCTGCAGAAAGGCCAATGACAAAGGAGTACTGCAGGTGCAGCTTCCCGGCAAAAAGATATGGATCAATCACAAACGGGTGAAACTTCTGGTGGAGGCAAAAGAGCTTTACCCGGAGGATTATGACTTTTCGATTATTTTCGATACGGTGGAAAACAGGAAGCTGCATCATCAGATGGAGCGGAAGTACGTAGAAGGACAGGAGATTCACCTGACAGAGGAGTAGAAAGATGATACAGACGTATCATCGGATGAAGTGTCCGACGATATGAAGAAATGGAGTGAGACGTATGCAGAGCATTTCTGAACAGAAAAATATTTTTATAGAAGGAACACAGGGGAGCGGAAAAACAACACTTCTGGAGACTCTTGCAGGAAAGCTGGACGGATACCGGGCATTCCGGGAAGGAGATTATTCTCCGGTGGAGCTGGCATGGTGCAGCTATATGACGGAGGAGCAGTACACAGAAATGCTGGAGAAATTTCCGGAATATGTGGAAAAAATCCGCGAAAATACGAAGGTGGAGGATAACTTCCTGATTGTGACATACACAAGAATCCGGACAGAGGACAGATCGTTCTATGAATACATGGAACGATACGAGATTTACAATGGACGAAAAACACCGGAGGAATTCCGGGGGATCATCATGAAGCGTTTTTCTGCATTCCGGGGCAGCGGAAATTTGTTTGAGTGCTCATTTTTTCAGAACGTGATCGAGACACTGATGCTGTATTACCTGTTTTCTGACCGGGAGATTCTTGCATTTTACCGGGATCTCTTCGGGCGGACAGAACAGGAAAAATTTCTGATGCTGTATCTGTACTCAGACACACTGGAAGAGGACATCGAGAGAGCCAGAAAAGAGCGGACCGATGAAAATGGAGCGGAGATCTGGTATGCGCTGATGCTGGAATATCTGAACACATCTCCTTACGGGGAGTTTCAGGCATTTCGCAGTACAGCCGATATCGCCGGACATTTTCGAAGAAGACAGAAGCTGGAGCTGATGGTGATTCAGGAGCTTTTTGCAGAAAAATGCATGATATTGCCTGCGAAACAGTATAATCCGGATGCGCTGGTAAAAACGATTTGTGGCCGGTAAAATGCAAAAACATCTATGCATCTGCCGGAAAATCGGGTAAAGTAGAAGAAAGAAAACATATGGAGGAAAAATGGTAAAGACAGAGATAAAATTAAAGACAAAGAGGCTACTGATTTCACCCGCATTGGAGGAGGAACTGCGGCAGATGATTGCAGCGACTTCTGATATGGAGCTCAAACAGGCGTATCAGGAGATGTTGGATGGATGCCTGGAGAATCCCGGGCAGTGGCTCTGGTATACTGCATGGAAAATCTGTCTGAAGGAAAACGGACAGGTTGTGGGAGACGCATGTTTCAAAGGACCTGCAAGATGTTGTAGGGTGGAAATTGGGTATGGAATTTATGATGGCTTCTGTGGAAAAGGGTACGCAACCGAAGCCATCAGAAAGCTGACTGAGTGGGCTTTCACACAGGAGAACGTGTATTTTGTGGAAGCGGAGACAGCTCCCGATAATTCTGCATCGAAGAGAGTACTGGAGAAATTGTCCTTCCGGACTGACGGGATCGGAAAAGAGGGACCGCGGTTTGTCCTGGAAAAGAAAGAAATGAACAATTACAGTATTATAAAGATACAGGATCATGACTGAAACAAGAAAAATCTTGCACCTGTTCCGTATCGGGTGTATAATAGGCAGGAAAATTGAACAGTGGGGAGCTTGTAGACAGGCTGAGAGGAAGGTGTGACTTTCGACCCGTAACCTGATTTGGATAATGCCAACGTAGGGAAGACCGAGAATATACGTATTATTAATGGGAAGCTACCTCAACGGCAGCTTCCTGTTTTTGTTATTCTGTAAATTCGCGAGAGTGCGAGCAGCACATTTTTTTATGCTCAGCGGCAAAAATTGCCGGATCATATTTTGATCTGGCGCAAAAAAGTGTTACATGATAACAGGAGGAATGATATGGTAAAAATCAATGGAAAAGACCAGGATGTGTCCGGAAAGACTGTTCTGGAATATCTGGAGATGACGAAATATGATCCAAGAAGGATTGCTGTGGAGTTAAATGAAGAAATTATACCGAAGACATCGTATGGGGAAACTGTCCTGCAGGACGGGGATACTGTTGAGGTTGTAAGTTTTGTGGGAGGCGGTTGAGTTGAAAAAAGACGGACTGGGAAATCCGGAAAATCTTCCGACGAGGGAAGAAATGCTTCATGCGCTTGCAGAAAGGCACGGAGAAGACAGACAGAAGAAATTTTCCAATGCAGTCGTTGCAGTCTGCGGACTGGGAGGGCTGGGCTCCAACGTCTCTGTTTCTCTTGCCCGTGCCGGTATCGGAAAGCTGATCCTGATTGATTCTGATGCGGTGGACATCACGAATCTGCATCGCCAGCAGTATGGTGCTTCGCAGATTGGAATTCCCAAGACGGATGCACTTTCGGCTGTCCTTGCTGCCGCGGCGCCATATGTGGAGCTTGAGACACATCATATCTGTGTCACAGAGGAAAATATTCAGGAACTGCTGGGCAGTGCTGACATTATCTGTGAATGCTTTGACAGGGCAGAGGCGAAAGCACTGCTTGTCAACACGGTTCTCGAAAAGCTGCCGGATAAATATCTTGTTGCAGCTTCCGGTATGGCTGGATTTGCCTCCGCCAATCTGATCAGAACGAGGAGAATCACAGAGCATTTTTATCTGTGCGGTGACGGTGTCAGTGATGTGGCTGACGGCACAGGACTCGTTTCATCACGTGTCATGGTCTGTGCGGCGCATCAGGCACATGCTGTTCTGAGGATTCTGAGCGGTGAATATGAGCCATAGGGTCAAAGACTTTTACCCCCAACATGATAAAGAAAGAAGGAATACATATGCAGACAGATGACAAACTGATTATCGGAGGCCATGAGTTTACCTCCAGATTTATTCTCGGCTCAGGAAAGTATTCCCTGAGCCTGATTGAGGCGGCGGTAAGGGATGCCGGAGCGCAGATTATTACGCTGGCGGTGCGCCGTGCGAACACAAAGGAGCATGAAAATATTCTCGATTATATTCCGGAGGGAGTGACGCTGCTGCCCAACACCTCCGGTGCCCGCAATGCTGAGGAGGCGGTGCGGATTGCACGACTTGCAAGAGAGCTTGGCTGCGGCAATTTCGTTAAAATTGAAATTATGCGCGATTCCAAATATCTGCTTCCGGACAATGAGGAGACCATCAGGGCGACGGAAATTCTGGCAAAGGAAGGTTTCGTCGTTATGCCGTATATGTATCCGGATCTGAACGTGGCACGTGATCTGGTGAACGCAGGTGCGGCTACGGTAATGCCGCTTGCTTCACCGATTGGCTCCAACAAAGGACTGGCCACCCGCGAGTTTATCCAGATTCTGATCGATGAGATTGATGTGCCGGTTATTGTGGATGCCGGAATCGGCAGGCCCTCTCAGGCGTGCGAGGCGATGGAGATGGGAGCTGCTGCGATTATGGCAAACACGGCTCTGGCAACGGCTGGCGATCTTCCTATGATGGCATCGGCATTCCGTCAGGCCATTGAGGCAGGACGCAAGGCATATCTGTCCGGCCTTGGCAGAGTCCTTGTGAGAGGCGCATCTGCATCTGACCCGCTGACCGGCTTCCTGCGTGATTAAGAGGTGAAGAAAATGGAAAATCAGTTTTTTGTAGATTCGGAATATCTGTCTTCGGAGGCGCTTGCCAGAAAGCATCGTCTGGAAAATGATCCGTCCTCGCGGAAAAATCACATGGAATATCTTCCGGGAATGGAGCAGATTCAGTCTGATGTCTGTGAAAAGGTTATGTCTCAGATGCACGCGTATGATTATTCCAGATATACAGCAAGGGATGTGCGCGCTGCCCTGGAGCATGAAACGTGTTCCGTGGAGGATCTGAAGGCGCTGCTTTCGCCGGCAGCGGAACCGTTTCTTGAGCAGATGGCGCAGCGGGCGCGGATCGAGACGAGAAAGCATTTCGGAAATACCGTATATCTGTTTACTCCGCTGTATATTGCCAATTACTGTGAAAATTACTGCGTTTACTGCGGATTTAACTGCTACAATCATATCAACCGCATGAAGCTGTCTGCGGAGCAGATCGAACATGAGATGAAAATTATTGCGGACAGCGGTATGGAGGAGATTCTGATCCTGACGGGAGAGAGCCGTGCGAAAAGTGATGTGACGTATATCGGAGAGGCCTGCAGGCTGGCCAGGAAATACTTCCGCATGGTAGGTCTGGAAATATATCCGGTCAATACCGATGAATATCGATATCTTCGTGAATGCGGTGCCGATTATGTGACGGTATTCCAGGAGACGTACGATACAGACAAGTATGAGACGCTGCATCTGGCAGGTCACAAGCGCGTGTGGCCGTACCGCTTTGATGCCCAGGAGCGGGCGCTGATGGGAGGCATGCGCGGCGTTGCATTCTCAGCCCTGCTTGGTCTGTCTGATTTCAGAAAGGATGCCCTTGCCACGGCACTTCACGTATATTACCTGCAGAGAAAGTATCCGTGGGCGGAAATGTCACTGTCCTGTCCGCGCCTTCGTCCGATTATCAACAACGACAAGATCAATCCGCTTGATGTGGGAGAAAAACAGCTCTGCCAGATCATCTGCGCATACCGTATTTTTCTGCCCTTTGCCGGAATTACAGTTTCCTCCCGCGAGAGTGCACAGTTCCGCAACGGCATCGTGAAAATAGCAGCCACCAAAGTATCGGCTGGTGTTTCCACCGGAATCGGAGATCATGAAAGTAAGTACAGCGGAAAGGAGTCAGAGGAGGCAGCAGGAGACGAGCAGTTTGAAATCAACGACAGCCGCAGCTTTGAGCGGATGTATCAGGATATTACCGAAGAGGGACTGCAGCCTGTTCTGAATGATTATCTGTATGTCTGAAAAGTGTAATTCTGTGCATGAAAGCCTGTGCCCGGAAATGTCCGGCCTGAGACCCGGGCCGGCCGGCCCGGATTCTGAAAATCCGTCAGATGCATCTGACATTTTGTGTGTGACGAATCGTCTGCTGTGCCGGGAACCTTTTCTGAAGCAGATCGAAAAGATTGCCGCCTGCCATCCGGCCGGAATCATTCTCCGTGAAAAGGACCTGTCAGAGGCGCAGTATGAACAGCTTGCATCGTCGGTGATGGAAATATGCAGAAAAAACCGCGTTCCCTGTATTCTGCACAGTTTTGTGCATGCAGCGACTGTACTGGAAGCGGAGGCAATTCACCTTCCTCTTCCCATACTCCGAAGCATGACAAAAGCGGAAAAAAGCCGATTCCGGACAATCGGTGCATCGTGTCATTCACCGGAGGAGGCGAAGGAGGCGGAACAGCTTGGCTGCACGTATCTGACTGCAGGACATATTTTCCTCACAGACTGCAAGCGCGGTGTGCCTGCACGCGGCACTGAATTTCTTCAAAGGGTCTGTGAATGTGTGGCAGTTCCGGTGTATGGGATAGGAGGAATATCTCCGCAGAATATCAGTGAGGTGCGTAGAGCAGGGGCACGCGGTGCATGCATTATGAGCGGGCTGATGCAGTGCGAAGATGTTGCCGGATACCTGGAAGCGTTTTGCGGAGCCCATACTCTCTGTGCAGAAACAGGGGCTGGAGAAAGGATATAAAATATGAGACTGAAACGAGAAAATTTACTGCTTTACGCTGTGACTGACCGTTTCTGGACGGGCAGGCAGACGCTGGCGGAGCAGATTGAGGAGGCATTGAAGGGCGGAGTTACCTGTGTACAGCTTCGGGAGAAAAATCTCGATGATGATGCCTTTATTGAGGAAGCACTGGAGGTAAAGGCCCTCTGCCGAAGATATTCCGTTCCTCTGATCATCAACGACCGGGTGGATGTGGCGATAAAATCCGGGGCGGATGGCGTGCATGTAGGAATTGAGGACTGCCCGGTGGCAGAGATCCGCAGACGGGTCGGAGATGATTTCATCATCGGGGCGACAGCAAAGACGGTGGAGCAGGCAAAAAAAGCTGAGACAGAAGGTGCAGATTATCTCGGTGTGGGAGCCGTATTTCCGTCACCGACCAAAAAGAATGCAATCCGCATCACGACAGAAAAACTCCATGAAATCTGTACCTCCGTATCCATACCGTCGGTTGCCATCGGAGGAATCAGTCTGGATAATGCAGAAGAAATCGCAGGAGGCGGCATGTCAGGCATTGCCGTCGTTTCTGCTATCTTCGGGGCTGACGATATCCGGGCAGCGGCAGCGGCACTGAAAGCAGCGGCCCGGAGGCTCACAGCGGCAGATATGAAATCATGCAGTGAATTCAGAAATACAGCAGATGGAGGATCAGAATGAAAACAGCACTTACAATTGCCGGAAGTGATTCCAGCGGAGGGGCCGGTATTCAGGCCGATATAAAGACCATGATTATGAACGGTGTCTATGCCATGAGCGCAGTGACGGCACTGACAGCACAGAATACGACGGGAGTGACGGGAATTATGGAGGTGACACCGCAGTTTCTGCAGCAGCAGATCGATGCCGTCTTTACAGATATCCGTCCGGATGCCGTCAAGACAGGAATGGTGTCATCGGCAGGCCTGATTACAGTGATTGCCCGCAGCCTCAGAGATTATGGGGCAGAAAACATAGTTGTCGATCCGGTGATGGTTGCGACCAGTGGATCGAGACTGATCGATGAGAACGCGGTGGATGTACTGAAAAAAGAGTTGCTGCCTCTGGCCTCCGTCGTTACTCCCAATATTCCGGAAGCTGAGATTCTGTCCGGAATGAAGATCGAAAGCAGAGAAGACATGGCAGCAGCGGCAGAGAAAATCAGCGACACGTACGGGTGCGCTGTGCTTTGCAAGGGCGGGCACAATCTGAACGATGCCAGCGACCTTTTGTACCGGAACGGTTCTTTTTGCTGGTTCGAGGGGAAAAGGATCGATAACCCGAACACTCATGGAACCGGCTGTACTCTCTCCAGTGCCATCGCTGCCAATCTGGCGAAAGGCTGTGACCTGACAGAGGCAGTATCGCGCGCAAAAGAGTATATTTCCGGTGCGCTGGCTGCCATGCTGGATCTGGGTAAGGGCAGCGGTCCTCTGGATCACGGATTTGCACTGCAGGGAACTATATACTGACCGGCAGAAGTGCAATCATAACGGCCAGGATCAGCGCGGGCAACAGATTTGCCACGCGCACCTTTTTGCCCCAGACGAGATTTACTCCTACACAGAAGATCAGGATAGAACCGATGAGAGAAATACCTGCCAGAGCAGCGTCTGTCATGATTGGTTTCAGAAGCCTTGCCAGAAGTGTAATGCAGCCCTGGAAGATTCCGACGGGAATGGCTGAAAAAATACATCCCTTGCCGAGGGAGCAGGTCATTACCATGATAATCACCAGGTCGAGCACTGCCTTTGTGGCAAGAATGGAGTAATCTCCCGAGATACCGTCCTGGATCGAGCCTACAACAGCCATGGCACCGATGCAGACGGTCAGTGAGGCAGTCACAAAGCCGTCCACAAAATACTTATCCTTTGCATTTCCTGTCTTTATCTTCAGCCAGCTTCCGAACCGCTCAAATCCGCCTTCGATATTGAGCATTTCCCCGATCAGCGCTCCCGGTGCGAGGCAGGCGACGACGAACATGGATTTCCCTCCGGAAAGGGAGCCGCCTTCTATGGACAGCATTCCCTCCATGGCGCCCGCGATGCCGATGAAAAGGACGCTGATTCCGCAGGCTCTGGTCAGTCCGTCCTGACAATGCTCTGAGAGCAGCTTTCCAAAGAAATGTCCCGCAAAACCTCCCAGAATAATTCCGATTACATTTATGATGGTTCCCATACCAAACATTGTTTTTCCTCCGTATATACTGACATGCCATACCGTCTTCTGTATGAAACAGGTAAATTTCAGCAGTTCCCATCATAGCACAAAAAAACCGGAATGAGAACAAAAATTTCCATCGCCGTGGATCATAGATGCGTATTGTATAAAACAGTCGGTTGAACAGAAATGTTCAGCAGGGACACTGTCTTCCCTGACAGCCGGCTTGCCATAACTTTTGCATCATGGTAGAATAGCAGTCAGCAAAGAAACGCAGCTTACCTGATTCGGGTCAAGCGGATATTCGCAATCCGCTTCGCTACTTGCTCATAACCGAATAACTGCTCCGCAGTTTATCAGA
>SFEV01000113.1 GCA_004557975.1 Lachnospiraceae bacterium | reverse complement strand
GCCGGGAACAGGAAGTGGAAATCTTCTACCGCTTTATCGGCAAAATCGAATGACACATCTTGAGATACCCAACAATATCTTTAACTAAGGGAAACGGGGAGAGGACTTCCGGATATCTCAATTATGGAGGATCTCTCGAAAGCCCTGGGAATTTCCATGGTGGAGCTGCTGACCGGAGATCTGAAAGAAAATGAGAATCGTTCGGCAAATATGAAAAAGACACATTTTTACGTCTGCCCGATCTGTGGAAATATTATTGCTTCCGTGGGTCAGGGAGCCTTCTCCTGCTGTGGAATCACGCTGCCGGAGCAGGAGCCTGAAACGTGTGACGATGATCATCAGATAAAGCTTCAGACGGAGGGCCATGAGTATAAAAATGGTCACAGAATCTTCACAAAAAAGACAGTTTCCATCTCTTGACAATACTGATATTGAGTGTTATAACACACATAGAACAAAAAATATGATACTTAACTGACCTGTTTCGAAAGGCCGCTAAGCATTCAGTGATTGGAGGAAAAGACAAATGACTACTTTAAAAGCTGAAAGAAGAGACATGCAGACAAAGGCAAAAAAGCTTAGACGGGAAGGATTCGTTACCGGAAATGTATTCGGAAAGACGATGGAAGGCTCCATACCGCTTCAGTTTCCAAAAGGGGAGATTGAGCAGCTTCTGAAGACAAAGAACAAAGGAAGCCAGATCATGCTGGAGCTGGACGGAAAGCAGATGGACGTCCTGATTAAGGACATCGCCTACGATTCCATGAAGCACCAGGTGAATGAGATTGATTTCCAGGCACTCGTCAGCGGAGAAAAGGTACACTCTGTCGCAGAGGTTGTTCTGCTGAATCATGACAAGGTGCTTGCAGGCGTCCTTCAGCAGAAGCTTCATGAGATACCGTTTAAGGCAGTGCCGGCGGCCCTGGTTGAAAAGGTGGAGATTGATGCATCAAAGCTTCGTATCGGAGATGCAGTTAGAGTAAAAGACCTGGCAATCGCATCTGACAAAGACGTGGAGCTTATGATTGATCCGGAGGAGACGGTGGTTATGCTGATTGAAGCTCATAACGCTCCGACAGCGGAGGCTGCAGAAGAGGAAACGGCTGAATAAAACCCGCCACCTATTGTCGAACTGAAAAAGAAACAGATTGATTAACCGGATATGAGAGCTGCCATCTCCTCAGATGGCAGCTCTTAGTCACTTCATCTCACGGTATTCATTGATCAGATTCTGCAGCTCCCCGTTCTGCCGCAGAAATTCGTACCGGGGATTGGTTTCCAGATCAGAGATCAGTGGTGTGAATAATTTCCGGCTGGTCTCTGTGTTTACGGATGTTTCGCTGAAGATACGGTAAAACAGTGGAGACTGGCTCATATCCCAGGGTTTGCGGACTGCTTCGAGAAGTTTTCGGAACAGTCGGATGCTGTCTTTTACATCCTTTCTCGCGATGGCCACTTCCATGGCAGCGACGCTGTGATTATACTCCCAAAGACCGAATACCCTGGCAAACTCAGAAAAGATTTCCGCAATTTTTGCGGCGGTTTCTTCTTCGCCTGCAGCCAGCTCCATATCCGTCAGCTTCAGCAGTGCTCCCTGCAGCTCATTGACCGACTGTAGTACCATCCGTTCTGCCAGCTCTGCGGCTTCTTTTGTCCTGTGCTGCATCACATAGATTTCCGCCTGCAGCATTTTTTTGTTTATTTCGGATCGTTCAGGAAGCAGGTCGATCATTTCCTGTGCTTTTTCACAATTTTCCTGGCGCAGATATTTTCCTGCAAGCATAAAGACGGCGCCGTTTTTCACATCTGTGTTTTCACTTCTCCTGCACTGCTCATACAACTGCAGCAGCTTTTCTTCCCATTCATTTTTTTCATCAGGCGTCAGCTCAGACATCATGAGCGCTCCCTGCAGCAGCAGAGTATTGTAGTAGAGAAACTCTTCACAGTTGGGATATTCGCGTCTCAGCTCCAGCACCCGGTCAAAACCTGCCTGGATGCCGTTTTGCTCGATGAGAGAAGAGAGCTCCTTCTGATAGTAAATCATTTCCTGCTGTGTCATGTCCTGATGAAAGCAGAACAGCGTGTTCAGATCGACACGGAGCAGTCGTGCCAGAGCGGGCAGCAGTGAGATATCAGGGCAGGTCACTCCCTTTTCCCATTTATTTACGGCAGGGGCGGTGACACCGAGGTATTCTGCAATCTGTTCCTGGGTGAAGCCCAGTTCTTTTCTTTTTTTCAGTATTACTTCATTCATTGGCATATGGATCATCTCCCGGATGTTATTCAAAGGATCCTCTGTACCTGCATTATACCAGCCCTGTTTCCGGTACACAATTGAACAGATGTTAATTTGCAGGCAAGAAATATAAACAGAAATTAACAGTAGAAATACTTCAGAGTTTTTCCCAGTTCTGAAAGGTAAAAATAATTCGCACAAAATGTGCTGATTTCATGTGGATTCCCAAAGGATAGTGTAAAATATAAGAAAAACTTTTTCGCAGAGG
>SFEV01000112.1 GCA_004557975.1 Lachnospiraceae bacterium | reverse complement strand
ACTCTGATATTTTCCACACGGCTTAATAATAAAGTAAGCGCCAAATATTCCTGCGGATTTCCTGATCCTCAAGTTTTGCCTATAATTGTAGTCGATAGATATTTAGACTATTTCACTACAATTATGGAGGATAGGTTATGGCAGGTACTAGCAGAGCCCGTGTCCCGATGGCGGAACAGATCAGGCTTATCAATGAATGCCGCCAGAGCGGCATGACAGATGCTGACTGGTGTCGTGAGAACGACATTGCAGTAAGCACTTTTTACAACTGGGTCAGCCGCTGTCGGAAAGCAGCAGCGGATCAGATCCCACCACCGAATTATGGTCATCTTGAGGTTCCCCGCCCGAAACAGGACGTGGTTCCCATTGGCATTGTTCCGGATCACATTTCGGAACAGCATACAGCATCACAGATGCAAAACTCGTACCTTGACAATTCACATACGATTGAAGTTGCTATGAAGGATATCACAGTCCGCATCAGCAATGATGCAGATCCGGTCCTGCTCACCAGGACATTCCGCCTGCTTCAGGAGCTCTCATGTTAGGTGACATCTCCGGACTTGAGAAGATCTACATTGTCTGCGGCTATACCGATATGCGAAAATCCATTGACGGACTCTGCGCCGTTATCGAAGACCAGCTTAAGATGGATCCGTCGTCCAGTGCTCTCTTCCTTTTCTGCGGAAGAAGACGGGACAGGATCAAAGCCTTGTTCCGGGAACCGGACGGCTTCGTTCTAATCTATAAGCGCTTGTCTGTCCGCGGCGGCTATCAATGGCCCAGGAAGCAGTCGGAGGTCCGGAATCTTTCCTGGCGGGAGTTTGACTGGCTGATGTCGGGGATCGATATTGACCAGCCAAAAGCCCTCAAAGCAGAGTAAAAAGTATCTGGATTTCAGCAGAAATCCTGCACAGAAAAACCCGGAAATCCCTTGTAAATTCGGCATTTTTCAGGAGTCATTTTCCTTTAGTAAAAGCCCCGTTTCTGGTATAATAAAGATATCAAATCCGAGGAGAGAACCGATGGCTTCCAATGCGAAAGATATCCAGCTTCGAGAGCTGAAAGATACAGTATCACAACTGAAAACAATGGTATCTGAACAGACTGAGCTGATCAAATCTCTCCGTCTTATTATTGACGAAAAATCCAGTCACGAGAAAGCACTCCTGGAACAGGTGGACTATCTGACCAAAAAGCTTTTCGGCTCTTCCAGCGAAAGAAGATCTGATGATATTCCGGGACAACAGAATCTCTTTGATGAAGCAGAAATGGAACAGGATCCGTCCCTGCTGGAAGAAGAAACTGTGATCAAGGAACATACCCGTAAAAAGAAGGCAACCCATGAGGATCTCTTCAAAGGCCTGAAGGTTGAAAAAGTAGTGATCCCTCTTCCGGAAGAAGACCAGATCTGTCCGGTATGCGGTACGCAGATGGTCCTGATCGGCGAGGAGTATGTCCGCCGGGAACTGGAATTCATTCCTGCTACTTGTAAAGTGATCGAATACTACAGCCAGAGTTACGGATGTCCGTCCTGCAAGGAAGGGTTTGGCGATACAGAAAAGCCTGTGATCATAAAGTCTCAGGTTCCGGCGGCTCTGGTTGGGAAAGGTCCTGCCTCAGCATCCACTGTTGCATGGACCATGTATCAGAAGTATGCCAATGGGCTTCCCCTTTACCGGCAGGAGAAAGACTGGAAACAGTATGGGGCTCAGATCAGCCGCACCACTCTTGCCAACTGGATCATCTACTGTTCACAGAACTACTTCCAGCCAATGTATGATTACTTCCACCGTGAGCTGCTGAAACGCAGCTTTGCAATGGCAGATGAAACCCGAGTTCAGGTATTGAACGAGGAAGGGCGCCGAGCCCAGACCCAATCATTCATGTGGCTGTTCCGAAGCGGCGAGGATGGACTTCCGGCGATCATCCTGTATGGCTATTCCCCGACCAGGAGCGGCAGTCACGCAAGGGAGTTCCTGGAAGGCTACAGCGGATACCTGGAAACGGATGGATATCAGGGATACAACAATCTTCCAGGGATCAGACGCTGCTCTTGTTGGGCGCATATCCGTCGATACTTTATCGATGCCGTTCCCAAAGGAAAACAGTATGACTACAGTCAGCCGGCAGTGCAGGGAGTCCAGTACTGCAATCGGTTATTCGCCATTGAGGACTCCATTAACAAAAAGTATCCCGGTGATTATGAAAAGCGAAAGCAGATGCGTCTCGAGAAGGAAAAACCTGTTCTGGAGGCTTTCTGGTCGTGGCTCGATCAGCAGAAGCCAGTCCGGAACACCCGGATGGATAAAGCGGTTAATTATGTTCTCAACCGGCGTGATACAGCGGAGACCTATCTGGAAGACGGGCGGTGCAGCTTTACTAATAACCTCAGCGAGAATGCGATTCGTCCACTTGCAGTAGGGCGGAAGAACTGGCTGTTCAGCAATTCCGTTGACGGAGCGAATGCCAGTGCAGTGGTCTACACAATGGTTGAGATGGCAAAAGCACATGGGCTGAATATTTAT
>SFEV01000111.1 GCA_004557975.1 Lachnospiraceae bacterium | reverse complement strand
CTTTTACAAAAAAAGAAAGGATTCATTTTATTATGAGTGAGAAGAATTATTCCATTGTTCTCGGTGCATACAAGGGTATTCAGCGGCCGTCTGTAACTGTTACCGTTACAGATGAAGAAATTCAGGCTGCCCTGCTCCAGGAACAGCAGAAATGTGCACGGCTGGAAACTGTAAACGGTCCGGCTGCGCTGGGCCACACCGTAGTCATTGATTTTGCCGGTTTCCTCGGTGAGGAGCAGTTTGAAGGCGGCACATCGGAAAACTATCCTCTGGAGCTGGGTTCCGGTTCCTTTATTCCGGGCTTTGAGGAGCAGCTGGTCGGCGCTTCCGCAGGAGATTCCGTGGATGTCAACGTGACCTTCCCGCAGAATTACCATGCAGAAAATCTGGCTGGCAAACCGGTCGTATTCAAGTGCAAGGTGCATCAGGTACAGGAAAAGAAGCTGCCGGAGCTGAATGACCTGTTTGCAAAGCGGTACCATGCACCGAATATGGATGCACTCCGTGAGAACATCCGTCAGTCCATGACGCAGCAGAAGCAGCAGCAGGCTGACGCGCAGGCACAGCAGGCAATCCTGGATCAGGTTGTGGCAAATGCACAGATTGAGCTGACTGACGCATTTGCAGAAGCCTTTGTCAATCAGCTGTTTGCTTCCTTTACCCAGAATCTGATGGCACAGAATATCACACTGGAGCAGTTCCTCCAGTATCAGGGCATTTCTGAGGATGACCTCAAGGCGCAAATGCAGCCGCAGGCTGAAGCTGCTGCCAAAGCAAGCGCTGCGCTGGAAACCATTGCTGAAATCGAAGGACTGTCTGTTGCAGAGGAAGAAATCGACGCCGATATCCGCAGAATGGCTGCTATGTATGGCATGCCGTATGAGGATCTGGCAAAGGATATCACAGCGGACAAGCGTGAGATCATCCAAAACGGTATGCTGATGACCAAGACACTGGCATTTTTGATGGATGCTTCCGTAGAGGCGTAATTCCCTGTCAGATATTATGAATACAGCAAAGCGGACGCCATGGCGTCCGCTTATTTTTTTATCCTTCTTCCCTGGTATTCCAGAGAACCGGATATCCATATGTAGTCCCGTGCCTGTAGCTCCACTTGAACAAAAATATTTTTTTGTGCTATTCATTGCATACTTATCTGTATTTACCGTACTTCCTTCTTACGAAATACCGTATACAGGACAGGCTGAAGAACCAGTGTCAATACTGTATATAACACGAATAGAATACTTATAGAACCCACAACTGTTCCGCCGATAGAATACAGGCTAAAGCGGCACAGCACAGAGTTCAATTGCAGCAGCTGATCGGGCAGTAATCCCACAATTTTATCCGCCAGCAAACTGGTTGACTGATTGTAGATAAAATTCGGAATAAAGATTGCCACAAATGGAACCAGCACTGCCAATACAGTGGAATTTGTCTTTGCGGAAACCAGCATGGTCAGCGCTGACAGAAACAGACAGCCAATGTATCCTCCAACGGCAAGAAGCAGATACTCCTGCCCGATTGTGATGTTGTAAAAGCTCTTCCAGTGCATGATCTGTATCATACAGTCTGCACCTATAAAGCCGGTGCAGCCCAGCACAAACAGCGTATATAGCAGGAATACCACCCAATACAGCACTGTGACAATACAGAAACCTGCCAGCACTTTGGCGCGGACCCCTTTGCTTCTGCCATACTGCGCAGCATAAAAAACCGCATCCGCTTTGGTCTGTGCCTCACCGGAAAAGATTCCGGATACCAGAAATCCCAGCAACATGGCAAGGAACATCTGAATTGTAACAGACCACTGAAAAAAGCTGTCCCAATTCCTGACAAAATCATATTTCAGGGGTATTTCCATCTTCTGATACTGTTCCAGCAGGAATTGCTTTTCCGCATCGGAATATCTATCGGTATTTTCCTCATTGCTCAGCCATTCTTCCAGATGAGCGGTACGATTGCTGTAAAAATCCGCCGCATCAGCAGCAGTCAGTGTATCCGCTTTATAATAGTCATATTCCTGAAAGGCACAGAAGGAACTGTTAATGACATCACGGATGCCTTCTATTCCCTGCCTCCAGCTGTACGCAATGTTCTGTTGCTGAATATCCTCCGATTGTGCTTCCGGCGTATTCCTTATTCGTGCGTTTTCCTGTATTACCTCCGCAATACATTGCTCTGTCAGCGTTCCTGCCCATTCGTGCTGCGCTTTTGCCAGCTTTCGTACCGCATGGATACCGTATTCTGACTCTCCTGTTTCATTAACCCAGTAATTCTCATTCTCCCGTATCGCCATAACCGATGCAAACAGCAGAACAATCGCCAGCAGCACCAATACAACTTTGTTTACCACACGGGAAAATATCTTCTTCACCTCATAAAACAGCATTGTTTTCTCCTCCTGTCTCGCCAAAATGATAGAGAAAGACATCTTCAAGCGTTGCCGCTTCCTGCACGGCCTGCGCGCAGGGCTGCTGCTCAGACAGAATGCGCAGCTCTGTCCCGCCAACAGTCAGCTTCATATTGG
>SFEV01000061.1 GCA_004557975.1 Lachnospiraceae bacterium | reverse complement strand
TTACAGGCAGAGAGAAAGAACTGATACAGCATTATGCTTCTGACGGGAACAGGCTGAAGGTTGCCTGCAACGTGGATCGTGATCCTTATTCCTACGTGGAAGACGGGGAGATAAAAGGGGTAATTCCGGATGCCTTTTCGTATCTGATGGAGATGGCGGGAATTCCTTTTGAATACATGATACCGGAGAGCCGTACACAGTATGAAGAATGGATTCATTCCGGAGCTGTTGATATTTTTATTGATTTCAGTTCGGAAGGCAGCAGTGATGTCGCAGAGACGGGAGGTGTCGTGACGGCAGATTATCTGGAGATGCATTTAGCCCGGTTATTCCGTCTTGATCAGGATGGCATCGGAGCGACAGTATATCCTACACAGTTCTCGAAGAGATTCCATATGCATACTGCTGTTATATGCCGGATGGTGTGAATCATCAGCTGGCAGGAATTCTGACCAAATGTATTTATCATTTGCCTTCGGACGAGCTTCAGAAAATTATTTCGGAGAATACAAGGTATCAGGTGGAAAATATGACACTGGCAGAATACATCGCATTGCACCCGTATATCATCCTGGGAATTCTGGCATCATTTACTGCTTTTGCAATGATCCTTGCACTGTTTATGAAGGTGCGGATCAAGCAGAAGCTGCTGATGCAGGAGAAAGAAAACCTGATGCAGATGGAACATCTGGCACGAAAAGCGCAGGCAGCGGAACGTTCCAAAACGAATTTTCTCTTTAATATGTCCCATGATATCCGGACACCCATGAATGCCATTATCGGATTTACGGAGCTTCTGGAAAAACATCTGGATGACAGAGAACTGACAAAGACCTACATAAAAAATATTCAGACATCCAATGATTTCCTGCTTTCTATTGTTAACAATGTGCTGGAGATGGCCAGAATAGAAAGTGGAAAAATGATTCTCGATGAATCCTGCTGTAATGCGCATGTATTTCAGGATTCACTGTTTTCTATGTTTGATTCTCAGATGAAAGAAAAAGGAATCCGGTTTTCAAAAATATGCCGGATAGAGCACGCTGATGTAATCTGTGATGAGACAAAGCTGAGGGAGATATTTCTGAATATCCTGAGCAATGCATGGAAGTACACACCTGCCGGCGGAACGGTTGCCATGGAACTGACTGAGCTTCCCTCTGACAGATCCGGGTATGTAAAGTATCAGACGGTAATAGAAGATACGGGGATCGGTATGTCTGAGGAATTTATTTCCCATCTGTTTGAAGAGTTTTCCAGAGAGCGGTCAAGCACGGAAAGCAAACTGAATGGTACAGGACTCGGTATGCCGATCGTTAAGAAGCTTGTGGATCTGATGCAGGGAACCATCGAGGTGGAAAGCCGGGTTGGGAAGGGGACAAAAATTACGGTAACGCTGTCTCACCGGATAGCCGAAGCGGCGGATATCACTCATCATACGGAAATAGTCGCCAGGTATGATGCAGACTATTTTAAGGGAAAACGGATTCTTCTTGCGGAGGACAATGAACTGAATGCAGAGATTGCAATAACGATTCTGGAAGAAGCCGGTTATGAGGTTGAGCTTGCAGAGGATGGCATTATCTGTGTCGACATGCTGGAAAAAGCCGATGCAGGGTATTATGATCTGATTCTCATGGATATCCAGATGCCGAATATGGATGGTTATAAAGCCACACAGATGATCCGTAAGTTTTCTGATAAGAGAAAGGCAGATATTCTCATTGTTGCCATGACCGCCAATGCCTTCGAGGAGGATAAGCAGGATGCATATAACGCCGGGATGAACTGGCATATTGCAAAACCGATTATCGTGGAGGAACTGATGGAAGTTCTGGCAAAGCTTCTGAATGAACAACACGTTCTGAAAATATAAAAACAAATGAGCAGTACTTTGGTATGAAATAGATGTAATTTTAATTTACAAAACTGGTAACGGTATTGTAAATTACCAGAGAGAAACATACAAAAATAAGAAAATCTCTTGTTTTTCCATATGCTGGTGTGGTAAGATAAAACAAATCAGAAGATTTTTATCTGGAACCTGATGTCATTTTAAATATCAGAGTTGTTATCTTGATTGATAATATCGTAGTTATAAAAGAGTGGAGGGTTCATCAGTTGTGGACCGCTCCACTTTTGATTATTTTATATATCAGGTTGTGGATTGTTGAAAATACAGTTGACAAATGATAAAATTATATTTATATGTTTTAACATGCAGGCATTTTCATATTTATAAATGACTGTGTTTTGAAGGGGACGGATACCGGATGGATTTTCATAAAGAAACGGAAGAAAAAGGCAGGCTTACAGACGCGGAGCATTACAGAGCTTCTGCCGAAATGCATAAACAGGAAGTGAAAGCAACATGGAGTACCTTCTGGACAACAGGGGTATTTGTTCTGGCTGCGCTGGCGGTTCTTTTTTTTATCGGCCTGGCATGGATTCTGTCGAACAGCCGGGTGACAGGCGGGACTGTTTCGGTTGGTGTACAGTCAAATATTGTCCGTCTCGCCAGTAAGGGATATCGCCAGAAGGCGGAAATGGATTCAGATATGGGTTTGCAGGACGGTACGGCGCTGGATTATAATAATGATGTATATTATTATACGGAAGACGGTGAAATCGCCATGCGCCTTTCCGAAGAATATTATGTGTGTCCCGGTGCAAGAGGTTCTATCGATTTTTATATTATACCTGTCAGCAATGGCGCGAGGTCAGTTACACTTTATTTTGAACTTGACGGATATCAGAAGAATGAGAGCGGAAAGGCAGTCCCGGTGACAGATCAGCCGCTGGAAGCACTTCTGAGAGGTCATATTCTTTTATTCGAAAACTACGAAAACGGTTTTTATTCCGGGTGGCTGTCGGATAATTATTCCGATGGGATCCTTCACAATACCATTACAGTTACGCTTCCTGAAGACGCGCAGGCTGATGTGCCGTATCCGTGTACGATTTACTGGATATGGCCGAAACGGTACGAAAATATCATTTCGCACCGTCCGGATAAAAATGATCTGTTTGCGGATAACAGTGATGAGTTCAGAGATATTTTTTTACCCTTTGTTGAGGCACAGGCTTCTGCTGAAAACACGGGATGGATAGGTTCGGATTATTCCTGCAGCTCCCTTTTTGTGTCAAATATCTGGCCGCTGGAGGGGGCGGAGGACAGATCAAAAGCATATAATCTTGCGGATGAATATATCGGGACCAATGCAGATTATCTGTATCTGACAATTCGTACTTCTCCGCAGGAGGAAAACAGCACCGGTGAGGAAGGAATGGGCGAATGAAAAACAGAATTAAAATAAGATGGCTTCTGGTATCCAGTTTTGTTCTCACTGCAGTTTTTGTCGGAATTATATATGCATGGTTTATTCAGAATGCATCATTGACAACGTTGCTCTCAATTGAAAAGCCTGACACAATCACAATTTCTGATGTGGATGGGTCGGATATGACTGAGCTGGATCTCGATTTTCGGGAAGGCATCGATAGAAAAGACGATGACGGGATGATCCATATTTTTCGTCCTCTGTGTATCAAGAGTACCGGAGAAAACCATCAGCTGGAAATTGTTCATACAACGAATCTGTCCAGCCTGGATTTTCATATTTATCCTGTCAGAGAGGGCGAGCCGTTCGATGCGGAAAATCCCGGAACTCCTCTGGACGGCTCATATGTGAATCTGGCTGACAACAAGACTGCAAAGGCGGAGAATCTGCAGAATTATTCGGATTCCGACACAGTCAATCCATATGCCTATCCTCTGTACTGGATGGCACAGGTCTGTTCGAAGCAGGAAACAGAAGGATACCGTCAGGTGTTCCCCACGGAAAAGACGGAATTTGATGTGGCTGCAAAGACAGAAAAGACCTTTTATTATACTTATTATTATCTGGAAATCAGCTGGAAGGAAACGACAAAGGAAACAGACCTGTTTTATATCATGGCATACAATATCAGTGAGTAAAGGGAAAAAGGCATGCAGAATGGGTTTTCACCAAAAAAAAGAATACTTTTACTGGTCTGTCTGATTATGGCAGTGCTGGCAGTGGCATCCGGCGGAACTCTGGCAATCTACACAAGTCAGGATCATCAGCGAAGCGTCGTCCGTAATCGGGATAATGACACAATACGTTTCAGTTCGGATAAGCTTTACCGGGTAACGTCGGGAACTGCTCCGCAGAAATACTATTATCCGATGGGAAAGGATGAACGGAGCATGACATTTTATGTCTGCAATTATGATCAGGCAAAGGTTACACTGTTCCATGAAAAGGATCTGGAATATACCATCCGTTTTTCCGTTAAGAATGGTACGGGAACCGGAGAGGTATACAGTATTGCCAGTGGAGAAAGCGTGAAATACGTTGCCAATAACGGTACGTGCAGTTTTACAGAAAAACTGAACGGCGGGAAGAAATCTCTGAATTCCTACACATTTACGTTTGCCGAAGGAGATTTTGAAAAGGTGGAACTGACGGTTTCCGTGACACCGACAAATTCTGCATTGACGCAGGATCGTATTCTGAACGGCATTTTAATACCTGTGGAATATGTCACGGCACAGGGAGTGAGCGTAAAATCTGAATTCACGGATAGTGCCAGATCTACGCCCGATAACTTTGATGCGTATAATCTGTCAGTCATAATTTTCGGGGGAGAGGGAAATGTGCTGATTACGTGGGATCATACAAAGCTCGATATTGATCCGTTTTTTACACAGAAAAGCAATGTTGCGGAAGTGGAAGGCGGACTTGTCGTCAGTATGAATTCAGAGGATGAGACGGGCTCGTATCTGATTCAGTTTTATAACCATAATTCGGAGAAGCCTGACTGGACAGACTGGAAAGAGCTTCCCATAGATGTAAAGCTGCAGTAAGGTGGTATGCAGACAGAGATTCCGTTACTGTATGTTTGAAAAGGGGTTTGGAATATGATTCATTTCAAAAAAAAGATAGCCGTTCTGCTTGCGGTGTGTATGACAGCAAATGCGATACCGGTTACTGCATCGGCGGAAGAATCTGCAGGAAAACAGGAGATAATGACTGATGCGGCAGAAGAGGAAAACGCCGGAGCAGAAGAGTCTGCAGAAAGACTGAAGATAACATCTGATACGACAGAGGAGAAAAGCGTCAGCTCAGAAGAATCCGTGGAAAGCACAGAGTATGAGGAACAGATTATCCTGGAACTCAGTCTGCTTGCGGAAGGTACATCATCCGGCCTTTTTGCAGATAGTTTCCGCACTGTGCTCAGCAGCGCCGGATATATTCCGGATGAAATTATCCATGAAGCGGAAGATGGGACTGTGACTTTAACGGTTCAGGAGGGACAGGGAAAAATTCTTGAGCTGTTATCTTTGCAGCCCCAGACCGCCGAAGCGAATTATCAGAACTGGAACATTGATTTTTCATTTACCGGTAATCTGATCCTTGGCGATACATATAAAGGACTGGGGGATGATGATTTTCCGTTTCTCGGAAAATTCACAGGGCAGAGTATTACTGTGAAATCATCCAGAACCATTTTCAAGGCTCTTGGTGCGCAGGCAGATTTAAACAATGTCAGAATTAACTGGACCGGTACGCAGGATACGCCTGTCCTGGCGTATAAACTGGTGGCCGGTGATACAGACTGTGAGATTCATATGCCTCTGGCAAGTTCCTCGAACTTCAGTCCATATATCGGAAAACTGACAGGCGGCACGGGACTTGTAACGCTGCCTTTCCTGGATTATTCTGCTGTCAAGGCTGGCCCTTCTGTGGAATATTCCGGTGATGTCGGTCTCGTCTGCGGTGAAATGGATGATGGGACAGCACTTCAGGTCGGAACTCTTACTTTGCCAGGGAACGTTTCCCTGAATCTTGCCGGTTCCGAAAATGTGGGAAGCCTCGTCGGGAGTATGAAGGAGGGTTCCCGGCTCACGGTATCGGGCAATCTGGATCTGGATGTCACATTGAAGGGAAACAATACCGGCGGCCTGGTTGGTTCCATGGTCAATTCATCCATATGTTTTTCTGAAGGTGCCACTGCTTCTGTGAGTGCAGACTTGACGGCGGGACAATCAGCCGGCGGTATTGCGGGAATTGTGGTGACCGGTACGGGACCGCTGGATGAAAATGCGAGTGTGATATTTCAGTCTGTGAAAGTAAAAGCAACAGAGAATGCCGGCGTATATTACGGAACGTGCACGGTTACGGGAACCTTTGCTCCCCTCGCGGGCGTGAGCTTTGCCGATGATGCACAGAAAGAGGTTTCCGGACCGGGAAGCTGCGGCGGCATGTTTGGTGCGCTCATTTTGAATGAGAACGGGATATGCAGACTGAATACAGAAAGTAATACAGATTCTGAAATCAGCAGTTCTCTGACAGCTGCCACAAATACGACAGCCTACGGAGGCGTGGCAGGCACACTGGAGGGTGCAGGGGCGAAGAACGCCCTTGTGGTGAAAAAATGTAATATTACGTCAAAAATCAGTGTCGGGACGGATACCACATATTATCCCCAATACATTGGCGGTATTGTGGCACTCCAGAAAACAGCAACTCTGGATGCCGCAAACAGCACAATCACCGTGCAGGATCCCAAAACGAAAGCGGAGTCGGACCGCGGTTTCGGAGGACTGTCTGCGTATGTGGGAGATGGGGCACTTCTGATTGCGGACACAATGGCGGTGAATACCAGCAGCTATTCTACGAACAAGGGCGGCGGCAGTGTTGCAGGCTCCGCTCACAGGGGGAGCATAATCTGTTTGAAAAACAGTCTGGATCTGTCCGGATGTCCTCTGTTGACCAACGCCTATTCCGGCCAGATTGTGGGTTCTCAGGACTGTTCTCTCGTTTATGCGCCGGGTGTTGCAATCACCAGATACAGCGGAGGAATGGAACTTGATGATATAGGAAATTACGGGGAGCTGTACCGCATAGCGGATTTTCTGCAGGTGGGAGATGATTATGCAGTCAGCTTTTCGCGCATACTGAATAAAACAGGGGATACGTATCAGCTTTCTGATGCGCTGGATTATGCCTGCCTTGCTCTGGCATGGCAGGCACGCGGGTATTTCCCGACAGTTGATGGGGTTGACAGCGACAGTTGGAGCACGCTGAAAACTGCAACGATCATTCTGAACCAGGATCTCGATCTGACGGGATGCGGCATCGGCGGACTGACGCGGGACGTGAATTCGGCAGAGGATACGTTTTCGGGAGAACTGATTGGGAACGGTTATAAAATCAGCCTTGATATTGGCGGAGAAAACCAGGCAGATCATGCAAAAGTATCCAAAGGAGACGGCCGTATTTACTGGCATTATGCCACCGGCCTGTTTGCTGTGCTTTCCGGCAGTGCAAAAGTGCAGAATCTGACGCTGGCAGGAAGTATCCGTGTGTCGAATAATAAATTGACTTCAGCCTCAACAAGTATGAAATCCGGCGGACTGGCGGCTCTTCTGTCCTGTGATACAGCTTCTGCTGACACAATCACCGGGGTATCGACAGAGGTTGCTGTCGATGTGGTGTGCAGCGGAAGCAATCCACTGTACGTCGGAGGTGTGTTTGGCCTGATTTCCGGTACGAAGCAGACAACACTGAATTTTACTTCCGGAACAAATCTGGCTTCAGAGATTACGGTATCAAATTCCGGAAATGGACATTACAATCATATCGGCGGTGCGGCAGGTGCCATAGAAAAGGACTCCAGTGTAAATATGGTCTGCGATGGAGCAAAGCTTGGAGGGAAGATAGAATATAAAAATGCTTCTAATAATATCTACGCCGGTGGCCTGGTTGGCACCATTTTCCCCGGCGGTTCCGGGATACGGACCATTTCGATTACGGATCTTACGGTCGACCAGTTTTCTCTTACAGGTACCGCTTCTGAACGCATGGGTGGCATTCTGGGTGGTATCTGGGCCAATACAGACGTGAATGTGGGCGGACTGAAAGTCACCGGTACCATGCTCGATGCACGCGGAAACGGGGAGCTTGGCGGTCTTGTTTATCGTGCCAGCGGGAAGTGGAGCGTCAGCAGTGCGGATCTGAGCGGTCTGTCCATAAACGCAGCACAGGCGAAGGCGCTGGGTCTGCTGGTCTGCCAGGGAGGACCTTACAAAGAACTGATCAATGCGAAAGATACGGAGATGAACGGACTCTATCTGGTAGTGGAGGAGTACTGGGACTGGAATGAGGACACAGGCAAAGGGTATCGTGTGCCGGCTCAGATCGAATTTGACGGCAGCGTTTTTGATGAATTTGTAGCTTATACCGCCTGGGCGGACAGGAACAGCGGCACTCCGGATTATCAGATTACAGCCAACGGCAGCGGTATCATTTCACTGAAAACAGAAAATGGTACGGTCAATATGACAGAGGGAGAGCGCAATACCTACGTCAATCGAACCACCGTGGGGCAGAGCATGCAGACGAATCTTTACAGCAGGTATTATTACAATCTGCCGGAGGTAATGAATGCGTGCAGTGGCAGCGACACTGTGATCAATACTGCAGAGGAGCTTCTCATCTGGTCTGTGTATCGCTATGCGGCTTCCAATCTGAAGGCATACTTTACAGCCGGAAATGCGGACATCACTGCCGGAACAGTCGGAGGGACTTCTTCGGCCGACAGGGCGTCTTTTGACATGAAAGGTCTCAGTTACTATCCGATCGATATCACCAATTCCAGCGCTGCTGTTCAATATGCGGATGTGAAATTCTACAATGATCAGATAGAGACAAAAGAAGCCGGAAATAAACTGACGCGTGGAGATGCGGGAAGCCATTCTCAGCATTACACCATGCACTGCGCTCTTTTCGGCAATTTCACTGCAGATCTTACAGCTGCGACAGATTATACGGACAGAACCCTGACAGTGAACGGTGTTTCCTTTTCCGGTTCAGTGGGAACCGTCAACGGCGGCTCCGGCGCTTTGATCTGCGGAACGGTTCAGGGTGATACCAGAGGAGGCAATTCCTCTGCATGTGCTGTGATTCTCGGAGACGCTGACGAGACAGAGAAAGCAGTTTTGCTTGACGGAATGTATGTCGCGCCTGCGGGAGACTTCACACCGGTACTGATCTGCCGGTCAGGATCTTATGCGGGAATCCGTGCTAATTACATTTCCACTACAGATGCTCAGACGATGGAAGCCGGTTCCAGTCTTATCGGAGATGTGGGCGGACAGGGAGCTACAGGCGTTTCTGTTGAATTCGCCGGTACCATCAGGCTGCCTGAAAGCGGGGTGTTTACCAGAGCCATTCTCCTCAACAGTCTTCGCTATGAAAATGGATCGGCGACGTATCGTTTTTATAAAAGTAAGGATTATGATGGAGATATCCATGTGCACAATGCGACCTATGGAAAGGAACTCAGCACGACGGTAGAGTATAAGTCGAAACAGGGCTGCTACTATGATGCATATGGGGAGGGGTATTTTGTATCGGCTGTTGGCCGGTTTGACGAACAGAATGACTTTTCGAATTATCTTCCTTATGCTGCGTTTTCTCCTGCCACTTCAGCTTCGGAATATTCACTGGCAGACGGGTGGCATGAACTGGCGGTGAATGTATTATCTTCTGATCTGACAGAGGGATGCGGTACATACGGGCATCCGTACCTTGTGGATGCACAACTTCTGGAGGAGGCAGCAGACTATATTAACAATGGAACACCATCCATTGGCTGGAAGGTACGGGTTTCTATAGATGAGGAATATCATACGGATGAGGCTGCACATGATGAGCTCCTGACATATACGGAGAGCGGCTGGCAGAGGGAGGATCAAACCGCTTACACCGGAAATGTTCAGCAGTATCTGGCAAATGCATATTTTGAAATCACAGAATCCATGGAACTTGCCGATTTTAAGGGAATCGGAACGGACGGCTCCGATCAGGGTCTGCCGTTTACGGGAGTGATTACAGGCGGAGCGGATGATATTACTGTGACACTTTCCGGCGGATCTACGGCTTTTATTAAATACAGCTATGGAAGCGTTGTACGTGATCTGTCGATTGTGCTGAACCAGAGTCTCACCCTGAACAGGGATACATGGACGCGGGGAACTGCGGAGCAATCGCCGAAAACCTTCTTCGGCGGTGTGATCGGCTGTGTTCTGGGCGGAGACAATATCATAGAAAACGTTACGGTCAGAGCAGAAGAACCGTTCAGGGTTGAGCCTGCAGGAACAGGCCCCCATCTGGTACCGGTTGGCGGTTACATTGGCGTGATCGCAGGCGGCGGCGTGATTTTCCGCGGCAGCTGTTCAAATGATACGGGAATTACGGGAACTGATGCACAGATTTACAGGAATCCGATCATCGGCCGTGTTCTCGGAGGATATGCCTTCTATGAGGGAACAGAAACAGTACCGGATAACGGAGACAAAAATTATAAAATTAATCAGATATCTTATGATGGAACAAGTGATCTGACCTGGGATGAAAGTACTGCCACCTTAACTGTAAACAATGCTCAGGGGCTTCTGCTCCTTTCGGCCATTGTTAGCAGCGGCGGAGGAAGCAAAAGCTCCAATGCATATGCAAAAGGCAGGGCCAGGAATGCATCTTATAATCAGATAGGTGCAGCTGCAGAGCCGGATGACTATGAAGCTGCGAAAAAAGATTTGCGTAGTGTATGGACAGATTCCAATGTCCCGTACCTGCTGGATAAGTATACAGATGACAGCGGTTCTGCAGAACTTTGCAGCAGCGGTACAGACGGTATTGTCATCAGATTTGCAGAAAATGGTTCCTTCGACATGGATGGCTATGGCAATGGATATCGCGGATTGTCAGCCCGATACGTTTCCAATGCAGCGTTCGGGGAGACGAACGGAGTCAGTTCTGTGGACGCATCGAGGGTCGTTCTGCGTGTCAGTGCTTTTGACGGCAGGGATACAGATGTGCAGAACATCAGTATGAATGTCAGGGAATACGAGGATGATGATTTCCATGCAGCTTCCCTGGGCGGTATTTTTAACATCGTCTGGACAAAAAAGCAGAGCGGCGGTACATCAGGCAGTATCTTTGCGCAGAATCTGACTCTCACAGACTGTAATGTCAGCCTGAAGTATATCGGAAGCGACGGGACTGAAAAGATTCAGCCGCAAACGGATACGTTTGCTGATGAGGATGGCCTCAGCGCTGTGACAGTGGGTGGACTGATTGGCAGTGTGAGTGATATTGATGCCACCGATACGACCAGACGCTCCCTGGTTCATAATTATCTGTTGAAAAATCTGCATATGAAAGGTGGCGAAATCACAGGCCCCACCAGTGCCGGCGGACTGATCGGCGCCACGGCAATGACAAATGATACTGTAAAGGGCTGTCCCGGTATATTGCTGTCCGGATCAAAATATGCAATGTTCGGACCGAGCTTCCTCAACTGTTCTTACAGCGGTATTACAGTCACGGCAAAGCTGGCGGCAGGAGGGCTGGCAGGCTACGTATATGCATACAGCTCTTCGAATAAGCCGCAGTTTTCAGGACTGGGAATTCCATATAAGAATGGCAGTGTGTATTTCAATTGTTTTGCAAGCTGTACCGTAACGGAGGAAGCGCTTATTGTCGGAAGAGAATCGACAATTACGGCAGAGACAAAGCGAGGGGTTGCCGGCGGAATCTTTGGAGCAGCCGGTATGAGAACCGGTGTAAATGACCCTGAAGTAAACGGCAGGACCGGGTTAAGTGTGACAGATGGTACGGATATCCGGACTCTCAGATTGGAACGTGTTACGGTTCAGACTTCTGTGAAGGATGAGTATGTTAAGCAGAGCAGTGGCTCATATAACGGTCCGGAGGATGGAACCGACAATTCTGCTGCAGCAGGGATTATCGGGCGTATCGGTAATGTGAATCCGACTTATTTCTATGATATCCGACTGATGGATTGTACCATTTCGTCCGGTAAACGGGTCAACAATGAATATGCCGGAGGTATAGTTGCCTATGGATATACAAATACCAGTATAGTGATCCAGCGGTGTGAGATTATCGGAACAACGATTATCAGCAAGATTTCAGGAGGGTATGTCGGATATGGCCATAGTGCTTCAAATTTCAATCTGAATATGAGCGACTGCAAGATTGAAGACAGCACAATAGATGGCAGCACATATTCCGGAGGCCTGGTCGGAAAAGCAGCAAGCCAGTATTATCTGTTTAACATTCTGCTGAAGAATACTTCAATTACCGGACCAAAGGCGGGACGTCTGTTTGGATGGATGAATATAAACACAACCGGCGATGATTTCAAGGTGAATGCTGCCGGCATTTCAGTTTATGCGGATAAAGGTGAAGTGAGTATTCCGGAAGCGGTCGGAAATAAGGATGCAGGGAAAAATTACAATGGATTCATCTCTTATGCAGACTATGCCGGAACAGAGACAGAAGTATCGGATCAGAAGGCTCCTTACGTTACGGTGAACCCGAACTTCCGGCTTTCGGGAGTGGACAAACTGCTGACCGGCGACGCCGTTGGAAAGATTACGGGGGATACTTATGGTTCCGTAGCTGCGCGGATCTGGGCCGATAATATAACGGGGACAGAGACAGACGGAAAGAAAAATCTGGTGTCCTATCCCCGGGCAGCAGAAATTGTCAATGAGGAAGGAAAGTCTGAACCGGTTGTATCCACATTCTTGTTGGAACAGGGCTGCGGGCCGGAAGAACTGCCTGTTCTGGTGCTGCGCGGGGCAAATTCCGGTATGATTGAAGCTTATCTGAATGTGATCACCAATGGAGGATATTCAGAGGCGAATGTGAAGCCTGAGATTTCCGTATATTACTATGATACAGCAAATGGTACTTTTGCCAGGGCAACCGACGCTCAGCTGAAAGCGGAGCCTGCTTCCATTTACCTTGCATCGGATAACAGGACGCTGCGCGTCAGAAATAACAGCTTTGATAATACGAGAAACAGGTTTACTCTCATTGAAGCAAGTTTCACAGTAAAGGTAAATGGTGTGAATCGCACCTGCACGGTCAGCGTACCGGTTGTGGTGATCCGTGAACTGCAGTATAACTTTATGTCCACGTTCTCCTACGGAGCTGAGTTCCGGGCATCGACGTATGATACTCTGAAGACGCATGTTCTGGAGAGCACGGAAAATCCGATCACGGCGTACATCACGTATCAGTACAATCGTGAGAAGTCGGAATATGTGGAATATGATTGGCAGGGCCATATGGATACCGGCGGTGATATGAGGAATGTGGACAAAATCCTCAGCTTTTCCTCCGGTCTGCCCTCCGGTACTCAGCTTTTGCTGGTAGACTGTCAGGATGGAAACAGAGCTTATCAGTACAGGACGCAGGGAACTTCTGCGGGCACAAAAACGGACATCAGATTGAGTGATTTTACATCAGTTTCTGATCAGAATGAGAATTTCACGTCTTCGATGGCTGATATTCTGAGAGTAACATTGAGTCAGAATGACGCAAACGGAAAATATCTGGAGGAAACAGATCTGTCGAAGGCTACAGTTTGCCTGGACAATAAGTATTACAGACCGGTCGGTGACGGAGAAACTGTTGCGGAAGGAACGATGCGATACGATCTGACGGTACCGGATCTGGAAGCAGAGGAGAATATACCGGAGGAGAATTATTATTTAGTCATAAATGTGCCAAAGCAGAATGAAAGCTTCTATATAAACGGTGCACTGAGCTCTTCTCTGGAATGGATCATGCCGAATAGTGGTACCTGGGTTCATCGTTATGACAACACGCTTGAATGCAGGGGTTCAAATGACGAATCCACTTATCAGATTTCAGCCGGCTACAGACAGGAGCTGGTGACGGTTTCTGCTCCTGATTCTGTCGATCTTTCTGATGAGAAGAATAAAATGAGAGTTCAGATCCGGGATGAAATCACCTTTTCCAATGAGCAGGTTTATGGTGACAGTGACAGTCTGTTTCTAAAGTTTTCTGTGGATATGCAGGAGCATACGAAGCAGGAAGATAATTCTGAATCCGTCCAGGAGCTGGGATTTCCGTCCGGCACTACCGGTACAGTTCACTTTTTTGTTCAGGATGAACAGGGAAATTATTATACTTACAATGGCAGTTCCTGGGCAAAGCAGGACAAAACGAAGGCTGAAGCATCCTCCTGCACCTGGACCGCTCACGGAGCAAATATGGAATTGCTTTTGTCAAAAGACGGAAATCAGGCACTTGATCTGGCCGGTGTCAGAAAAACAATCAAGGGTCAGAGTTCTGTCGGTGAGAGCAAAATCATTGTGACAGCAGAAATGGATGTGGTATTTGGCGGCCAGGGAATGGTGAATGAAATCATTCCGCCATCAGAAAATTCCGGTGTTGACAGATGGGTTCAATTGCAGTATACAGCAAGGATTTCCACGCAGGAAGCCTCCTTGAGATACAGTACGGTAAGTGTTTTCCGGGATGATAATATAAAGTATTACCGCGGTGTGCAGTATGCGGTAATCCTTGCCATGGATGCAACGAATATCAGCCAGCTTGGAATAAACCCGCTGGAGCTGGTACAGGAGTATCTGAATGATAAAAAAACTGCCAGCCGTATTGACATTATCGCATCTCTGGACTTTGCAAAGCTTGCAAGTGATGATAATATTAAAGAGATTCTGAAAAACACGGACAGTATCACATTTACTTTGTCCTTACAAAGAGGCGGCAGGGGAGGATACGGAAACAGTCTGGATAATGCGCAGGATTTCATAAGCTTTGACAGCGGTATGTCATGGGAAATTATGAAATCAGAGTATTATGACAGTGCCGGTGACCGGTTGATTACCAGTGATATTTTCGACGGAACACAGTTTATTATTCCGATTAAAGCCTATGTGAATGTGAATCAGAAGAATTATGCGAATTACAGAATTAAGCTT
>SFEV01000060.1 GCA_004557975.1 Lachnospiraceae bacterium | reverse complement strand
CGCAGGAGGAGTTTTTCCATACGTTCAACGATCTGCACGGAGCAAAAAAACAGATTATTATCTCCTCGGATAAACCTCCGAAAGATATCGAAACTCTGGAAGCCAGACTGAGATCCCGTTTCGAATGGGGTCTTATTGCTGATATTTCTTCTCCTGACTTCGAGACAAGAATGGCGATTCTTCATAAAAAAGAAGAAAACGACGGCTACAGTATTGATAATGAAGTTATCAAATACATTGCCATGAATATTAAATCCAATATCCGTGAACTGGAAGGCGCACTGAACAAGCTCGTTGCTCTCAGCAATCTGGAAAACCGTGAAATTACCGTAGCTCTCGCGGAAGAGGCACTGAAAGACATTGTTTCTCCCGATGAAAAGAAGGAAATCACACCGGAACTTATTATATCCATCGTTGCGGAACACTTCCATCTCACTGCGGATGATCTCAAAAGCAATAAACGCAACTCCGAAATTGTTGTCCCGAGGCAGATCGCCATGTATCTGTGCAGTAATATGACGAGTGCCGGCCTGAAAAAAATAGGCGCCGAGATGGGAAACCGTGATCATTCCACCGTTTTGCACGGTTCCAGAAAAATTGCATCCGAGCTGAAAACGTCCGAATCGCTGAAGGATACCATAGAAGTATTAAAGAAAAAGATCAATCCCGCGTAAAGTTATCCACAAAGTTATCCACTTATCCACAGGATAAACAGTCTAATACACTGTGAATGCGATGTGGACATCTGTTCATAACCTTTGTGGATAACAGGCTGATATTTTCTGTGAAGCCAGGACGTGTTCATAACTTTCGTGTTATCCAATGAATTTCCGGGCAGATTACACACAGTTATTCTTTCCGGTTTTTCTTTTGTTTTCAGGGGTTCCGGGAGTTTTACACTTATCCACACCCCCTAAGACAACTACTACTGATTTTTATTATTTATTTATATACCTGAAAGGAAGTATCCACCGTCATGAAAATCGTATGTAATAAGAACGACCTGCTCAAAGGTGTTAATACTGTAATGAAAGCAGTTCCTTCCAAAACCACCATGCCTATTCTGGAATGCATTCTGATAGACGCATCTCAGAATGACATAAAATTTACTGCCAATGATATGGAGCTTGGAATTGAAACAAAGGTAGAAGGTCTTATCAGTGAAAGAGGTATTGTTGCTCTGGAAGCAAAGCTTTTTTCAGAAATAATAAGAAAACTTCCCGATAATGATGTAACAATTACTTCTGATGAAAAAAATAATACTTTAATTGTATGTGAAAAAGCTAAATTTTCCATTATGGGCAAAGACGGGGAGGACTTCTCCTATCTTCCTTTTGTAGAGAGAGATTACTGTATCAGTGTATCACAGTTTACTCTGAGAGAAGTCATACGTCAGACGATTTTTTCCATTGCACCGAATGACAGCAACAAGATGATGACAGGTGAATTGTTCGAGATCCATGGAAATGAACTGAAAGTAGTTTCACTGGATGGCCACAGAATCTCTATCCGCAAGATTGAACTGAAGTCTGAGTATGGGGAGAAAAAAGTAATTGTTCCGGGAAAGACTCTTATAGAAATATCGAAAATTCTCTCCGGCGGCACAGAGGACATGGTGGAAATTTACTTTACGGAAAACCATATTGTATTTGAGTTTGATCAGACCGTCGTTGTTTCACGCCTGATCGAAGGAAATTATTTCCGTGTGAATCAGATGCTCTCCAATGATTATGAAACAAAAGTGACAATTAATAAAAAAGAATTTCTCGATTGTATTGACAGAGCGACACTTCTTGTAAAAGAGGGAGATAAGAGACCTATTATTCTGAATATTTCAGAAGATATGATGGAACTGAAAATATCTTCACAGATTGGTTCCATGGATGAGATGATCGATATTACGCTGGAAGGCAAGGATATCAAGATCGGATTTAATCCGAAGTTCCTTATAGATGCCCTCCGGGTGATTGACGATGAGCAGATTGATATTTATTATATGAATCCCAAGGCACCCTGCTTTATCCGTGATGAAGCACAGACTTATATTTATCTGATTCTTCCGGTGAATTTTGTGGATGCCTGACAAGGCTGCTTTATACAGTCAGGGTAAAAAGTGATTGACTGAATGTTGCATATTATATTAAAATGGAGGCAGTGATGGATACAGTTGAAATTAAGCTGCGCGAGGAATACATTAAACTGGGCCAGGCGCTGAAGGCTGCCGGCATCGCAGAGAGTGGTGTGGACGCCAAGTACATGATCCAGGACGGTGAGGTACTTGTGAACGGTGAGCCGGAGTTTCAGCGAGGCAAAAAGCTTCACGATGGAGATGTGGTACTGTGCCACGACGTGACGGTCAGGATTGTGAAATGATGTTTCTTGTAAAATCAGAAAAAAGATGGTGTAACAGATGATCGTAGAATCAGTGAAGCTGAGCCATTTCCGTAATTATGACAGCCTTGAGCTGAAGCTGGATAAAGGAACCAATCTTTTTTACGGAGATAACGCGCAGGGAAAAACGAATATTCTGGAATCGGTATACCTGTGCGGTACGACCCGGTCACATAAGGGGAGCAAGGACAGAGAACTGATCCATTTTGGAGAAGAGGAATCGCATATCTGTATGAGAATCCGCAGAGGGGAAATACCGTACCGGATAGATATGCATCTGAAGAAAAGTAAAACAAAGGGTATTGCTATTAACGGTGTGCCGGTAAAAAAGGCAAGTGAGCTGGTTGGACTGGGAAATTTTGTATTTTTCTCCCCGGAGGACCTGAATATTATCAAAAACGGACCCTCGGAGCGAAGACGTTTTCTGGATATGGAGCTGTGTCAGCTGGACAAAATATATCTGTACCATCTTTCAAATTACAACAAGATACTGGCGCAGCGCAATAAGCTTCTGAAGGATTTTTCTTTTTATCCTGAATCAGGGCCGATGCTTGACGTGCTGGATGAACAGCTTGTACAATTTGGTTCTGTGATCATACGGAGAAGAGAAGAATTTACCGGGGAGCTGAACGGAATCCTCGGGAAGATTCACAGCAGGCTGTCAGGAAACAGAGAGCAGCTTTCTGTTTCGTATGAAAACGATACATCCGTGGAAGCGTTCGAAAAGAAAACCCGCCAGAACAGAGAAAAGGATATACGGACAAGGATTACGAATGAGGGGCCTCACAGAGATGACCTCTGCTTTCTTGTGGATGGAATTGATATACGCAGGTACGGTTCCCAGGGACAGCAGCGTACGGCGGCACTGTCACTGAAGCTTGCGGAGATAGAGATTGTAAAAAGAAATGTAAAGGATACGCCGGTGCTTCTGCTGGATGATGTGCTGTCCGAGCTGGATAGCAGCCGTCAGAGATATCTTCTGGATAATATTCATGATATACAGACGCTGATTACGTGCACCGGTATTGATGATTTTGTCAGCTGTAATTTTAAGATAAACAGACGGTTCCATGTCATTGAGGGAACTGTTCATGAGGAGTAGTTTGCGAATCGTATCTGTGAAGGTACTGAACAGATACCATGAGGATTAGTTTAGGAGGGTTCCAATGAGTGCAGAATACGGAGCAGATCAAATCCAGATTCTGGAAGGTCTGGAGGCAGTAAGAAAAAGACCCGGTATGTATATCGGAAGTACCTCAGCGAGAGGTCTTCATCATCTTGTGTATGAAATCGTAGATAATTCTGTGGATGAGGCGCTGGCAGGTGTCTGTGATACGATCACAGTTACAATTAATAAAGACAATTCAGTGACTGTAACAGACAATGGAAGAGGAATTCCGGTGGGAATCAACTCCAAGGCGGGGCTGCCTGCCGTTGAGGTGGTATTTACTGTACTGCATGCAGGCGGAAAATTCGGCGGAGGAGGATACAAGGTATCAGGTGGACTGCACGGTGTAGGTGCATCCGTAGTAAATGCACTCTCCAACTGGCTGGAGGTAACCATCTACAATGAAGGGAAAATTTACCGTCAGAGATATGAGAGAGGAAAGGCTATTTATAAGCTGAAGACAGTAGGAGAATGTGACCCGGAAAAGACGGGAACGACCGTCACATTTCTGCCGGATGACACGATTTTTGAGGATACTGTATTTGATTTTAACACTTTGAAGCAGAGACTTCGTGAAATGGCATTCCTCACAAAGGGAATCAGAATTTCCCTGCGGGATGAGCGGGAGGAAGAGCCGGTGGAAAAGGTCTTCCACTATGAGGGCGGCATCAAGGAATTTGTCACATATCTGAATAAGGGGAAGACTCCGCTGTATGAGGATATTATTTTCTGTGAGGGTGAAAAGGACGGTGTGTATGTGGAGGTTGCCATGCAGCACAATGACGCCTACACGGAGGGAAGCTACAGCTTCGTCAACAATATCACGACACCGGAGGGCGGTACACACCTGACCGGTTTTAAGAATGCACTCACAAAGACTTTCAATGACTATGCCAGGACGAATAAGCTGATCAAGGACAGCGACCAGAATCTGCTGGGAGATGATATCCGGGAGGGCCTGACAGCGATTATCAGCGTCAAGATCGGCGAGCCTCAGTTTGAGGGACAGACGAAGCAGAAGCTGGGGAACAGTGAGGCGAGAGGTGCTGTGGAGAGCATTGTCTCCGATCAGCTTGAAATTTATCTGGAACAGCATCCGCAGGTGGCAAAGATTATCGTGGAAAAATCCATTATGTCACAGCGGGCAAGAGAGGCTGCGCGCAAGGCGAGGGATCTGACAAGAAGAAAATCCGCACTGGACGGACTTTCTCTCCCTGGAAAGCTGGCGGACTGTTCGGATAAGGACCCGGCAAACTGTGAAATCTATATCGTAGAGGGAGATTCTGCAGGCGGTTCGGCAAAGACAGCGCGAAGCAGGGCGACCCAGGCGATTCTTCCGCTTCGCGGAAAAATTCTGAATGTAGAGAAGGCAAGACTGGACCGTATTTACGGAAATGCTGAGATAAAGGCGATGATTACCGCCTTTGGTACAGGCATTCATGAGGATTTTGATATTTCGAAGCTGCGCTACCACAAAATCATTATCATGACGGATGCCGATGTGGACGGCGCTCATATTGCGACGCTGCTGCTGACCTTCCTGTACAGGTTTATGCCGGAGCTTATCAAACAGGGCTATGTATATCTGGCACAGCCGCCTCTTTATAAGCTGGAGAAAAATAAAAAGGTGTGGTATGCATACAGCGATGAGCAGCTTCAGGATATTCTCAATGAGGTGGGAAGAGATCAGAACAATAAGATCCAGCGGTATAAGGGACTTGGAGAGATGGATGCGGAGCAGCTCTGGGAGACGACGATGGATCCGACGAGGCGTATCCTGAAGAAGGTGACGATGGATGAGGCACAGTCCTCGGAGATTGATGTCACTTTCACGACGCTGATGGGAGATCAGGTGGAGCCGCGGCGTGAATTCATTGAGGAAAATGCAAAGAAAGTAAAGAATCTGGATATTTAGTCGTATGGATATCTGTGAATGATGGGTCAGGAAAGAGATGTCTGTAAGGAAGATCCTGACGAACAGGAGGAATCTCAATTGGAAGATAATATTTTTGACCAGATAAAAGAAGTAGACCTGAAAAAAACAATGGAGGAATCCTACATTGACTATGCGATGAGCGTTATCGCGGCCCGTGCTCTTCCTGACGTGAGAGACGGTCTGAAGCCGGTGCAGAGAAGAGTTCTTTATTCCATGATTGAGCTGAATAACGGTCCTGACAAGCCTCACAGAAAGTGTGCGCGTATTGTCGGTGATACAATGGGTAAATATCACCCCCACGGTGACAGCTCTATTTACGGTGCTCTCGTCAATATGGCGCAGGAGTGGTCCACGCGATATCCGCTGGTAGACGGTCATGGAAACTTCGGTTCCGTCGATGGTGACGGAGCGGCTGCCATGCGTTATACAGAGGCGCGTCTCAGCAAAATATCGATGGAGATGCTTGCCGATATCAATAAAGACACGGTAGATTTTGTTCCGAACTTTGATGAGACGGAGAGGGAACCTGTAGTACTGCCGTCCAGATTTCCGAATCTGCTGGTGAATGGTACTTCAGGTATTGCGGTTGGTATGGCTACCAATATTCCTCCTCACAATCTGCGTGAGGTAATTCAGGCTGTTCTGAAGATTATTGACAACCGTATTGAAGAACAGAGAGATACCACGATCGAAGAGGTCATGGACATTATCAAGGGACCGGATTTTCCCACGGGAGCTCAGATTCTGGGAACCAGGGGAATTGAGGAGGCGTACAGGACAGGAAAAGGCAAAATCCGTGTCCGTGCCATTACGAACATTGAGGCTATGGCAAACGGAAAGAGCCGTATTATAGTTACGGAGCTTCCGTTTATGGTAAATAAGGCAAGGCTCATTGAAAAAATGGCTGAGCTGGTGCGTGACAAGAGAATCGACGGCATCACAGCCATTACGGACGAGTCGAACCGGGAGGGTATGCGCATCAACATTGAACTTCGCCGTGATGCCAATGCCAATGTAATTCTGAATCAGCTTTACAAACACACGCAGCTTCAGGATACATTCGGTGTCAATATGCTGGCTCTGGTCAAGAACCAGCCGAAGGTCATGAATCTTCTCCAGATGCTCGTCTACTATCTGCGTCATCAGGAAGATGTGGTTACAAGAAGGACAAAGTATGAGCTGAATAAGGCAGAAGAGAGGGCTCATATTTTACAGGGTCTGCTGATTGCCCTCGACAATATCGATGAGGTGATCCGTATTATCCGCGGATCACAGACAACACAGATTGCAAAGACAGGCCTTATGGAGCGGTTTGGTCTGACGGATGCTCAGGCTCAGGCGATTGTGGATATGCGTCTGCGTGCTCTGACAGGTCTGGAGAGAGAGAAGCTGGAAGCAGAATACAAGGAGCTGATGCAGAAAATTGAAGAGTACAGGGCAATCCTTGCCGATGAAAATCTTCTGCTTGGCGTGATCAAAAAAGAGCTTGTCATTGTTATGGAAAAATATGGCGATGACCGGCGTACAAAGATCAGCTTTGACATGTCCGATATTTCCGTTGAGGATATGATTCCAGATGAAAATATCATTATCACAATGACAAAGATGGGATACATCAAGCGCATGACTCCGGATAATTTCAGGAGCCAGGGAAGAGGTGGAAAAGGCATCAAGGGAATGCAGACACTGGAGGATGACTACATAGAAGAGCTGCTGATGACGACGACGCATCATTATCTGATGTTCTTTACAAACAAGGGAAGAGTGTACCGTTTGAAAGCGTATGAGATTCCGGAGGCAGGAAGAACAGCCCGCGGAACTGCCATTGTCAATCTGATGCAGCTTATGCCGGACGAGAAGATCACGGCTCTGATTCCGATTAAGGAATACAGAGAAGGCAGATTTATGTTTATGGCGACGAAAAACGGTGTCGTCAAAAAGACTCCGATCACAGATTTTGCCCATGTGAGAAAAACTGGACTGGCTGCCATCAGTCTCCGCGAGGATGATGAATTAATAGAGGTCAAATTCACAAATAATAAAAAGGACATCATTCTTGTCACCAAATACGGACAGTGTATCCGGTTCCATGAAACGGATGTAAGACGTACAGGACGTGTGTCCATGGGAGTCATCGGAATGACGCTGCTTCCCGGTGACGAAGTCGTGGGAATGCAGCTCGATACACAGGGAGAGTATCTGCTGATTGCTTCGGAAAACGGTATGGGCAAGCTGACTGCAATGAATGAATTTACCGCTCAGAACCGCGGAGGCAAGGGCGTCAAGTGCTACAAGATCACAGAAAAGACAGGAAATGTAGTGGGTGTGAAGGCTGTGAACAAGGACAACGAGGTGATGATGATCAGCACGGAGGGAATCATTATTCAGATTCCGTGTGAGGAAATCTCGGTTCTTGGCCGTGTAACCAGCGGTGTGAAGTTGATGAACCTGAATGCAGATACTGACGCGAAGGTTGCAAGTATCGCCAAAGTGCGTGAATCCTCCGCAAAGACAGAAGAGGATACATTGAAATCACTGGAAGAAGAACTGAAGAAAGAAGAATAAATAAATGAGGGTACGAAGGTTAATGGCCATCTGGACGGCTAAAATCGTAAGTACCGCATGCAGAATTTCCGGCAGACAGGGGGTCACGTTTGCCGGAAAAATTGCACTGAAGATAGATCCGCAGATTCTGCGTGATCTGGCAGCTCAGGTGCGGGAAAAGATTTTCGTTGTCTGTGGAACAAATGGAAAAACAACTACAAATAATCTGCTGTGTTCCGCCATTGAGTCAGAAGGGAAAAAACTGGTGTGCAATCATACCGGTTCCAACATGCTTGCCGGTGTGGCGGCAGCCTTTGTGCTGGCGGCAAAGAACAACGGGAAGCTGGATGCAGATTATGCGTGTATCGAGATAGACGAGGCGTCGACGCTGCGCATTTTCCCCCACTTCAAGCCGGATTATATAGTATTGACTAATCTGTTCCGTGATCAGCTTGACCGGTACGGAGAAATTGATATTACGATGGATATGCTGAACAGGGCAATGAAGATGGCTCCGGAGATGACAGTCATTGTAAACGGAGATGATGCTCTGTCTGCTTATCTTGCCATGGAGAGCGGCAATCCGTACAAAACGTACGGGATCACGGAACGTGTCTTTGATTCTCAGAGTGATCATGAAATCCGTGAGGGCCGGTTCTGCAAAAAGTGCGGCGCACAGCTGGAGTATGAATTCTACCATTACAGCCAGATCGGAAAATACCGCTGTCCGTCCTGCGATTTTGCGAGACCGGAAATTGATTTTGAGGCGTCACATATAGATATGTCGGACGGATTGAGCTTCGACGTGGAGAATCGTCATATTTCGGCAGATTATAAGGGATTTTATAATATCTACAATATTCTGGCGGCGTACAGTGCGGCGCGCACGGCAGGCATGTCGATTCCGAAATTCGAGGAGGTTCTGAAGAAGTTCAATCCTCAGAATGGACGGATGGAGCAGTTCCGTATCAAAGGAACCCATGTGGTTCTGAATCTTGCCAAAAATCCTGCCGGCTTCAACCAGAATATTTCCGCAGTCATGGAGGATGAGAAAGAAAAGGATATCATCATTGTCATCAATGATAACGCACAGGATGGAACCGATATTTCATGGCTGTGGGATGTTGATTTTGACAGATTTGCGGCGCCCGGAATCCGATCCATTACGGTCAGCGGAATCCGATGCCAGGATATGAGACTGCGTATGAAGTACGTAGATATCCAGTCTGAGCTGATTGCGGACGTAAAGACAGCCATAGAAGCAAGAGTTGCAGACGGATGTAAGAATCTGTATGTGCTGGTCAATTATACGGCACTGTTTTCCACGAGAAATATACTGGTGGGAATGCAGAAATAATTCGAAAAGTCGGGGGGCAGATAAATCGTGAAGATTACAATTGGACATTTGTATCCGGATCTTTTGAATCTGTATGGAGATCGCGGCAATATTCAGTGTATGAAAAAGCGCTGTGAGTGGAGAGGAATCGAGGCCGAGGTGCGTGAGTTTCAGAATACGGATACGGTGGATTTTGCAGGGCTTGATATTGTGCTGCTTGGAGGAGGCTCTGACAGGGAGCAGATGCTGGTCTGTGAGAAACTGAAATTGATTCAGAAGAGCTTTCGCGATTATGTGGAGGATCATGGTGTCGTGATTGCAGTCTGCGGAGGATATCAGCTTCTGGGTCATTATTATGACACCGATGACGGCCGGATTGAGGGATTGTCTCTGGTGGATATCTACACGGAACAGGGGAGCCCGCGGCTGATTTCCAATATTGTGATCGAAAATGAGATCTTTGAGTATCCGATCGTTGGCTTTGAAAATCACGGAGGGAGAACGTTTATCGGCGATAACAGACCTCTTGGAAAGGTGATGTTCGGCCATGGAAATGACGGAAAGAGCGGTTCGGAGGGAATTTTGTACAAAAATGTTGTGGGCACGTATCTCCATGGCCCGCTGCTTCCGAAGAATCCTCACGTTTGTGATTATCTGATCAGAAATGCACTGGAGCGTAAATACGGTGTCAGTGAACTGGCGCCGCTGGATGACGCACAGGAAAAAGAAGCCAACAGATATATTGTGGAGCGTTTTGTCAGCAATTAAAAAAATCCCTTGACAAATAAGGTAAAACGGTATAGCTTATATACACGACACAGTTAAATATTTGCTTTTCTCTTATTCAGAGTGGTGGAGATACAAAGGATCTGTGAAGCCACGGCAACCCCGGAGACGGAAGGTGCCAACCTGAGCGAGTGAACTCGAACAATAAGGGGATTTGATTATTTTTATTCAGTCCGCCTTAAATGGCGGTTTTTTTATTTCATTTACAGAATCAACGGTATAAAACTAACAGAAGAAAGGAAGAGACATATGGATAAGTTATTATTTACTTCAGAATCAGTTACAGAAGGACATCCGGATAAAATGTGCGACCAAATTTCCGACGCAATTCTTGATGCACTTCTGGAGCAGGATCCCATGAGCCGTGTAGCTTGTGAGACGGCTACGACCACAGGTCTCGTACTTGTCATGGGCGAGATTACAACAAAGGCTTACGTTGATATTCAGAAAATTGTCCGCGATACAGTGAGAGAGATCGGATATACGAGAGGAAAATTCGGATTTGATGCAGATACATGCGGTGTGATTACTGCCATCGACGAGCAGTCTGCAGATATTGCATTGGGCGTGGATAAGGCTCTGGAGGCAAAAGAAAATACAATGACGGATGATGAGATCGAAGCCATCGGCGCCGGAGATCAGGGTATGATGTTCGGTTATGCTACGAATGAGACAGAGGAGTATATGCCGTATCCGATTTCTCTGGCTCACAAGCTGGCACTTCAGCTCACAAAGGTGAGAAAGGATGGTACACTGACATACCTTCGTCCGGACGGCAAGACACAGGTAACGGTGGAGTACGATGAAAATGGCAGACCGTCCCGTCTGGATGCGGTTGTTCTTTCCACTCAGCATGATCCGGAAGTGACTCAGGAACAGATTCACGAGGATATCAAAAAGTATGTGTTTGACGCTGTGCTGCCTCAGCATATGGTCGATGACAATACAAAATTCTTTATTAACCCCACAGGCCGTTTTGTGATAGGCGGACCGCACGGAGACAGTGGACTGACAGGCCGTAAGATCATTGTAGATACGTACGGCGGATATGCAAGACATGGCGGCGGAGCTTTCTCCGGAAAGGACTGCACCAAGGTAGACCGTTCTGCAGCGTATGCAGCGCGTTACGTGGCAAAGAATATTGTTGCAGCAGGTCTGGCTGAGAAATGTGAGATTCAGCTCTCCTATGCCATCGGCGTTGCAAGACCGACGTCCGTTATGATTGATACATTTGGAACAGGAAAGCTTCCAGACGAGAAGCTGACGGATATTGTCCGCGAGAACTTTGATCTCCGTCCGGCAGGCATCATCAGGATGCTTGACCTGCGCCGCCCGATCTACAAACAGACAGCGGCATACGGACATTTCGGGCGCAATGATCTCGATCTTCCGTGGGAGAAGCTGGATAAAGCAGAGCAGCTGAAGAAATATCTGCAGTAATAAGAATGATTGTAACTGCTCAGAAAGGATGCCTCGCGGCATCCTTTCTGTTTATAAAAAATTTAGAATCATCTTTCAATGTTTTGGTGAAAACAAGAAATTAGTATGGTATACTTTTGAATTATCAGGTACAGATTGAATGTAAATATATCCATCATTTAAGGGGGATATTATGAAACTGAGGACAAGGCTTATCGTAGCCTTTTTTGTTATTATACTGGCTCCTTTTGTGCTTTTCGGAGTGGCATTCTGGGGATTTACGAATTACCAGATGGATGCTCTGGAGGATCATTACGGTGTACCGATGACTCTGGAAAATCTTTCTGATTCCATGCAGGTGATTGGTACAGCTACACAGGATGAGTTTGACAGGATGAAGCAGCAGGCGGAAGAGGATCCGGAGAAGTTTCTGGACATGGAGTTTCTGGATTCGGTGAATCAGGAGCTGGAAGAGAGAAACTCTTATGTTCTTGTGAGAAAAAACGGGGAGATTTATTACAGCGGAGCTGAGTACAATAATACTGCACTGTATGCTGAGCTTCCTGCGTTCCGCGAGTTTCGGAGTGCATCGGACGGAGGTTCCTATATCGGCAAGGATGTCAAGGCGTTTGTGAAGCAGCTTGATATAGAAATGAAGGACGGCGCAGAAGTCAGTGTGTTCATTATTTCCTCTTCCATGAAGATTATCAGACAGACGAAGAATCTGATGAGAGATCTCGTTCTTTCCATGGTGATTCTTTTATGTTTTACAGCTCTGATCATGACCGTATGGATCTATACGGGAATCAATACACCGCTGAAGAAGCTCAGTGAGGCCACCCACAGGATCAAGGAAGGAGATTTTGACTTCAAGGTAATAGCAGAGGGAGACGATGAAATCAGTTCTCTCTGCCGGGATTTTGATGAGATGCGTCAGAGACTTAAGGATCTCGATGAGGAAAAGAAGACCTTTGACCGGCAGAGCAAGGAGCTGATTAGCAATATTTCACACGATCTGAAGACACCGATTACGGCTGTGAAGGGATATGTGGAGGGAATCATGGACGGTGTGGCGGACACACCGGAGAAGATGGACCGGTATATCCGCACGATCTACATCAAGGCCAATGATATGGACCGACTGATCAATGAGCTGACTTTTTATTCCAAGATTGATACAAATAAAATACCTTACAACTTCAACAGGATCAATGTAGCAGAATACTTTGATGACTGTGCGGAGGAAGTCGGGCTGGAGATGAGAGAGCGGGATATTGAGTTTTCATACATTAACACGGTGGAGCCGGACACGCTGGTCATAGCGGATGCGGAACAGATCAAGCGTGTTGTGAATAATATCATAGGCAATTCTGTGAAATATATGGATAAGCAGAAAAAATCTGTCCAGCTGCGCGTGTTTGATGTGGGTGATTTTATTCAGGTGGAGATTGAGGATAACGGAAAAGGGATTCCGATGAAAGAGATCCAGTACATTTTCGATCGTTTTTACCGGACAGATCAGTCCAGAAATTCGGCACAGGGAGGCAGCGGCATCGGACTGTCCATTGTAAAGAAGATCATAGAGGATCACGGCGGAAAAATATGGGCTACCAGCAGGGCCGGTGAGGGGACAACGATGCATATTGTGATTCGGAAATATCAGATGTCATCAGTAGGATAAGGATTCACTCGTGAGCAGGGAGGTATGCAGAAAATGAGCAAAATATTGATTGTAGAGGATGAAGTGGCGATTGCCGATCTGGAAAAGGATTATCTTGAACTGTCAGGTTTTGAAGTGGAGACGGAGAATACGGGAGATGAAGGACTGAGGCGTTCCATGGAGGAGGATTTTGATCTGATTATCCTGGATCTGATGCTGCCTGGAGTCGATGGTTTTGAAATCTGCCGTCAGATCAGAATACAGAAAAACGTGCCGATCATCATGGTCTCAGCCAAAAAGGACGATATTGACAAGATACGTGGACTGGGCCTGGGAGCTGACGATTATATGACAAAGCCCTTCAGCCCCAGTGAGCTGGTAGCGCGGGTGAAGGCTCATCTGGCCCGGTATGAGCGCCTTGTGAACAGCAACGTACAGGAGAATGACATTGTGGAAATCCGCGGCATCAAGATTGACAAGACAGCCCGCCGCGTATGGGTTGACGGGGAGGAGAAGAACTTTACGACGAAGGAATTTGATCTCCTGACATTTCTCGCTCAGAATCCCAATCATGTCTACACAAAAGAAGAGCTGTTCAAGGAAATATGGGCTATGGAGTCTGTGGGAGATATAGCGACGGTAACTGTCCATATAAAAAAAATCAGAGAGAAGATTGAGAAGCAGTCGTCCAAACCCCAGTATATAGAGACCATATGGGGGGTAGGATACCGCTTTAAAGTGTAATTTGTAAATCAAAAAGCCATTTTCCTTGTATTTAAGCCATTCTTTAACCTTTAAGGAGTGGCTTTTTTCTTTAAAAACTACCAAAAAAACTACCAAACACGTAACCACGTTAAAAGAGGCGAAAGCACTTCTGGGAAAAAATAACAAGGAGAAAAAGGAAAGAAAAGTGACAGAAGTGGCTGAAAAAGTGCCCTTCATTCGTGCCCTTGCAGAATATACTGCACATTACAAGGAGAACTGGTCGGATTCCTATATGATGCAAAAACAGTCACAGGCAAAAAGGATGCAGACCTATTTCGGAAATCGTGATGTAAAAAGCATTGATACATTGGATATCGAGGAATTCTTCAAGTGGTGCAGAAGCCCACAACCGGGATTCCCACAGCCACTTAGTAATAACAGCATTCAGAAAATCAGAACACATTTGTATGATCTCTGGAAGTATATGAAGAAGAATCAGAAAAAGTATGGAATCCGAGAGAATGTTGTTCTGGATGCTGAGGTCGGAGATATCAAAAAGTTTGAAGCAACGATACTGAACGCAGAACAGGTCAATTATATGATTCAGTATGCAATCAACAATGAAAAAGATTACTCTACATTGGCATTGATAGGTCTCCCGCTTCTCAGTGGACTGCGCCGGGGAGAATTATGTGGTGTGAAATGGAAGAACATTGATTTTGAAAACAGGTTGATTGATGTTGAATATCAGAGATGCCAGATTTCTACCGGTAGTATTGAGAAAGTACCGAAAAAAGGAAATGATGATGGACATACCAGAGAAGAGCGGAAGCAGAGATATGCAGCATTGCCAGATATCCTGGTTCAGATGTTGGAACATATCAAAGCACAGCAGGAAGAATATTTTGGCATCCGGAGACCTTGTAGAATAAGGCTTTGTGGGCACGAAAATGAAGAAGATGATATATTTGTCCAGAAAGTTGGAAATGAGGGGTGAAAGCG